>NZ_JBRUDG010000010.1:0-61268 GCF_053203725.1 Streptococcus porcorum
GGTTTCAGGAACTTTGAAAACTTTAAAAAACGGATTTTGATTGCCTTGAACATAAAGAAAGAGAGAACGAATTTCGTCCTCTCTAGGTGTTAGCTTTTCATCTACCCACTACAGTTGACAAAGAGCCCATCTTTACAATATAAAACTGACTGCCTTTATCAACCTGACTGGTTACGCGGATAGCAAGTCCTAACTGCGTCAAGATTTTTTTAGTCAGGTAGAGCCCAAAACCTGTTGCCTTCTGATGCTCACGACCGTTATAGCCAGTAAAGCCTTCTTCAAACAGACGAGGAATATCCTCAGCTAAAATCCCAATACCAGTATCTGCAACCTCAATACCATCTGATAGGTTGATGGTAATCTTCCCCTGACTGGGTGTATATTTGAGCGCGTTATCGATTAACTGCTCTAGGGCATAAGACAACCATTTACGATCGGTTTTCAGTTGCCAATGTCCCATAATCTCAACAGCTATCTCTTTTTGTAAAAACTGCTGACGGTACTTTTTAATAATATCAACCACCAAATCACGAGTATCAAAGTCTTCAAAGCGAAAATCACTAACTTGACTAGATAATCGCATATAGGTGAGTAAATTACCCAAATAGTTTTCCATACGTAGTAACTGATAATCTACATCCTTTGAAGATAGCTGATTAGTCTGACTCATGAGTGACAGGGCTGCCATAGGCACTTTCATCTGGTGAGACCATAATTTAACCATTGCTTGCAGGTCCTCTTCCCTTGACTTATATTCCAAGAGCTGCTCCCTCGTTGTCTCTTTCTCCGCTTCAATCAAGTTAAGATAGATAAGGTCCACAGGCTTATTAAGCAGGGGAGAAGCTTCCTCATGGACATAGTCTTCCAAGGCTCTCATGCGGTTGCGAAACTTCCAGAAAAGCCCTGCAGTCAGAAGGATTAAGAGGGTTAGGGACAATAGCAGAGCGTTTTGCAGGAATTCGGTGGGCAGTTTGTAAAGTAAAAAGAGCAAGATAAAACTACCAGACAAGACCAGATAAGCGAAATAAAAACTACGGTATTCTCGGATAAATTTTGCTATCATTTGACCAGGTACCCCACGCCACGCACAGTATGAATACGGTCAAATCCCACCTCACTCACCTTCTTACGCAGACGAGTCATGTTGACATTGAGGGTATTCTGATCGATAAATTCTTCATTTTCCCAGAGTTTTTCCAAGAGTTCTTCCTTACTGACAATCTGCCCTTGTCGTTCTAGTAAGGTAGATAAAATCTTGGTTTCTGTAGGAGACAATTGAACCTGTTCCGATTCGCTTGAAAATCGTCCGTCCAAACTCAGTTGAAACTGGTCGATAGACAAATCAGTTGATTTGCTGAATTGATTGACCCGACGCAAGAAGGCTCCGATTTTGGCATCTAAAATCCCCAGGGAGAAAGGTTTTGAGATAAAATCATCCCCTCCCATGTTCATAGCCATAACCGCATTCATCTCATCATCGCTAGAGGAGATAAAGATAATCGGCATGGTCATGGTTTTACGGATTTCAGTCGTCCAGTAAAAACCGTTGTAATAAGGCAAGGTGATATCCATCAAAACCACATCGGGCTGAAACTCCGCGACTTCTTGTGCCACTGCCCTAAAATTTGCCACACTCCCCACCTGATAAGTTGCTCCAAGATGATTTTTTAGGAGCTGAACAATCATCTCGTCGTCTTCAATAATATAAATCTTCGCTTTTTTCATCATCTTCATTCTGCAAAAGCCAGGACACAGGTCTTGGCTTTTTATTTATATACTTCTTTTCGATGCCCGACTTCAAGGGCAGTTACAATCAATTTATCATCTTCAATGCTGACGATGACCCGATAATTGCCAATACGGTACCGCCATTGACCAGAACGATTGGCAGTCAAGGCTTTTCCGTATTGTCTGGGGTTGTCAGTCACATGACTGGACAGATAGTTGGTAATCTGTTTTTGAGTAAATTTGTCCAGCTTTTTCAACTGTTTGATAAAACGACCGGTTGGTACGAGTTTATAACTGGTCTTCATCCGTCAACCCCAACTCTTCCAACATTTCCTCCCAGCTTATCGGCTCAATACCTTTCGCTAAATCAGCCTCGTATTCAGCCAGAGCGATGTCTGCCACACGGGCGTCGTACTCATCTTCAAGGGCTTCAAGGGTTTTAGTCCGAATGAGTTCTGACAAGCTGACACCTTCAAACTTTGCCATAGCCTGCATAAAGAGCTTGTCCTGCTCAGAAACTTTCAATGTGATAGCTGCCATTTTTCTTACCTCTTATAGTATTCCTTTGGTATTACCATTGTAACACCATTTCCCTGAAAATGCAAGAAATCCCGCATAAGCGAGACTTCTTTTATCGTTCAATAATACGATAATAGGTGCGACTGGTCCACTTGTAAATGACAAAGTAAATCAAGGCAACTGCAAGCAAAGTAATTCCACTGACCGTATAAATCATTAGTGATGAGGTAACACCAAAAATCAGTAGCATTTGCTTGAGCATGACAAGGGCGATGACAAAGTGTAGGGTCGCCATGACCAAAGGCATGAAGAAAACAATAAGTATTTGGGAGTTAATGGTCTTTTTGACCGCTGCTGCACTCATGCCCACTTCTTGTAGGATCTTGTAGGATTTCTTATCCTCATGTCCTTCCGAGTACTGTTTGTAGTAGATAATCAAGGCTGCACCAAGTAGGAAACTAATTCCCAGCAAGAAACCTGTAAAGAGGAAACCGCCTCTAAAGCCCATCAGTAAATTGTTGAAATCGGATTTTTGCATAGCATATCCTAGGAATTCTCCGTTTGCATCGTTGATATTATAAGAGTCCCCAGTTTGCTCACCAATCGAAGCAACCTCTTCATCAGTCAAGTCGGTAAAGACACGGTAGTCCAGGCTAACCTGATAGCCTTGCGGATTATTGGACTCATAATACTCACGAACAGTATCCAACACAGTGTCATCACTGACTACCATAACGGCGGCATTTAGCGTATTGGTGATGTCTGGGAAAATAGCCTGGTCAAGATTAGCTACATTCTCGAAAGTACTATCACCTAGAGTGACTTTCTCTAGCGACGGCATTTCACTCGGACGCATAAAAGCAACTTGATTGGCAGCCAGCTCTGGCAGGTCATTGCCCAACTTCCGGAAATCATCTTGGGTGACGAAGTAGGTAAAGGCTATTTTGCTAAAGTCTGGATTGGCAATGGTTTCTGGACTAATGACAATCTCCTTCCCACCGTCATAGACCAGACCAGCTTGGTAGGTCAGGTAGGACAGACTATCTTCCGCTTTTTCTGGAAAATGGCTGAGCACCGATTGCTGATAGGCACTTTCACCCTGACTTCTATCCGCAACTTTGTAGGTAATAGATGTTTCCTTTGGATATAGACCACTTGTCATGCTTGACATGCCAGTATAAAGTGAAGTCGTTGTTGCAATGGTCACAAAGGCCATGACTGCTAAGAGGGTAATATTTGCCAAACCAGTTGCATGCTGTTTCATACGGAAAATCATCTGCGACGTGGTAATGAAATGCTCTGGCGTATAGAAATACCGCTTGTTTTTCCGACGAGCCTTCAAATACCAAGTCATAAAGCTGATGTAGAACAGATAGGTCCCCGCAATAACAAAGAGCACAGCGATAAAGAACCGAAAGATAAGAGCTACACCTTCTGCTTTAGATGAAAGTGATAGGTAGTATCCAATACCCAGTCCCACTACACCAAGAGCAGCTAGAAGAACATTGCCTTTTGGCTCCTTCTCCCCTTTCTCACTAGCTCGGAACAAAATCAGCGGACTGGTCTTACCAATGGTCCGAATAGCTAGCAATTCCAAGAGAAAGAAGATACCAGCAAAGAGAAAGGCGGTCATGACAAATGCCAAAGGGTCTATTCCAAAATGCAAATCACTATAATGTGTTAGATTGACAAAAATCAAGTAGAGAACATTTGCAAACACACCAGCTAAGACAGAACCAAGAACCACAACTAGCAAGAAAATCATCATCAATTCGAGGCTGGCTATCAAGGCTACTTTTTTCTTGTTCATCCCCAGCATGTTATAGAGACCAAATTCCCTCGCCCGTTGTTTCATTAGGAAATTAAAACTATAAATCTCCATAATGACCGAGAAAATGGTCAGAACAATCACGCCAAGACCGATAGAAACAGCACCAGAGCCCATGGTCTTCATAACTGGACTTAGCATGAGTAAGAACATGGAACAAATCAGAGTAAATAGCACAAGACTGGCTAAAACAAAGGGAGCAAAAACACCCATGGATTTTCGGATATTTTGCCCAGCAAGTTTGAGGTAAAACATCTACTCACCCCCTAAAAGTGCAGACATGTTGAGCGAAATCTCCTTGGCAAAGTCTTGATTGCTCTTACCTGCCTTGTACAATTGGTGGAAAATCCGACCATCCTTGATAAAGAGAACACGTTTGGCATGGCTGGCTGCGTTGGCTGAGTGGGTCACCATGAGAATGGTTTGACCGTCACGGTTGATGTCTTCAAACAAATTCAGTAAGTCTTCTGAATTGCGGTAATCTAGGGCAGCCGTCGGTTCGTCTGCTAGGACAATTTGTGGCTGGGTAATCAAACTACGAGCGATGGCCACGCGCTGCTTTTGTCCACCAGATAGTTCAAAGGGACGTTTTTTCAGCAAATCTTGAATCCGCAGTTTTGGCGCCAGGACTTTCAAACGTTTTTCCATTTCCTCATGGCTGGTACGTGCCAATACCAGAGGTAAAAAGATATTGTCTTGGATGGACAGGGTGTCCAAGAGATTAAAATCTTGGAAGACAAAGCCCAGGTTACGCAAACGGAAATCCGCCAGCTTGCTTTCCTTGATTTTCGTAATATCCTGATTATTTAAGATAACCGAACCTCTCGTCGGCTTGTCCAGGGTTGCTAGAATGTTGAGCAAAGTCGTCTTACCTGAACCACTTTCACCCATTATGGCGATAAACTCACCCTCTTCTACCTTAAAATCCACATCTTGCAAGGCACGCGTTTCCTCTTTTGAAAAGCGCGTGCGGTAAACTTTTTCTAAATGATTGATTTTTAGCAACATCATTTCAAATCTCCATTTCTTTATTACTCCTTAACCGATGAATTTATTATATCGATTTTTACTCAATCAAAAACTTACAACATCGTTCTCAAACCTTACAATCTTGTAAGAAAAAACAGCATCCTCAGATGCTGTCAGTAACATTAAACTTGGCCAATCGCCAAAGCGTAGATAAAGAACAAGGCAAAGCCAAACAAGAAGATCAAACCTGCAATCGCTAGTGCTTTTAGCCAAGTCGGAAGATTTTTATTTTCGCCAGTTACCAAGACGTAGTTTAACAGGGCAAAGAATGGTGTCGTCAAGAATGACCCAATCATGGCAAAACGTAACATAGTAGCCACTTGTCCTGCAAAGAAGAAGATAATAATCAACCCAACAATAGCAGTGACTGTCATCCAAATATTTAAAGACTTAGCCTGAGTTTCTTTTTGGTTCAACAACAAATCAAGCGAGGCTTGGTTAACACGGGAATACCCATCAACAACTGTAATTACTGTTCCAAAGATACACAAGAAGGCGATAAAAGTAATCAAGTAACGTGACCACTCTCCAAGTACTGAAGCATACATGCCTACAAATTGTGAGATATAAGCTGCAGATGCACCCTCAACAGGTTTACCTGTTGGATACTGGATAAGCGCCCCAAGAGCCACAAAGAAAACAGCCAGAATCGCAGTCCCGATAAAACCAACGTTAAAGTCAAAGAGGGCATCCTCAGTACTAAAATCGACCGATTTCTTTTTCTCAGCTGACCAGAGTGAGTTGATAGCTGAAATTTCAATCGGAGCTGGCATCCAACCTAGTAAAGAAACGATAAAAGGTAGGGCTGCCATTTGCCAAGGAGTCTTTTCAACAAAGTCAGCACCAACCTCAGGATGCTCGATAACTGCAACAATAACAGCAACCACCGTTGCAATTGTTAGAGCTGACATAATCCACTTAGCCATGCCATCTAAGAGCTTATAGCCTCCAAACAAGAGCATTGCCCAAATAATCGCTAGTAAAATCAATGACCACTGGGTAATGCTTAGACCAATCATTGGAAAGGCACTGGCAATAATAGCTGAACATAAAATAGCCACGCCAGCTGTGTTTACCATAGCTGAGAAAACATTTAAGATAAAGAAGACCCAAAGGTAAAGCTTGCCTTTTTCAGCATACCCTTCAACCAAGGTCTTACCAGTGTCAGCTGTATATTCCGCACCAAAACGGAAGAACGGGTACTTAAAGACATTGGCTAGGATAACCAAACCAAGCAAAGACCAGCCATATAAGGCACCTGCTTGAGCTGAAGAAACAATATGAGAACCTCCGACAGCTGCTGACGCCATCAGAATACCAGGTCCCATAGCTTTTAATCTATTTCGCCATTTTGAATCAGTTTGTGACATAAAACACTCCTTTGAAAATAATAGTTACATTATACAAAATTTTCAGATAATTTTCAAGAGTGTTTCAGTTATTTTTCGGAAAACTACAAACAAAAGGCTAGATAGTACATCCAGCCTTTTATACTAAAGAAGTGTTTCGAGAACCTCTGCTACTTGATCATAACCTAAAGGGCTAAGATGTAAACCATCTGTAGTGTAGCTTTTGTCAAGCTGACCTGTTAAATCAATGAGCTTATCATGAATATCCAAGTAGGTCACTCCTCTAGTTCCCTGTAACAACTGATTTAGTTGTTCAATGCGGTCATTTGTTCGAGAGCCCACCGTTTCAGAAAACTCTCTACTGTCATGTGTAGGATAAACAGACTGGAGATAGAGCTGTGCTTGCGGGAAGGTTTCTGACAGTCTGTGACAAAGCTCATCAATACGGCAATAGATACTCAAAGGATCCTCTCCTTGTCCAAGGTCATTGGTCCCTATCAAAAGGAAAATCTTTTCAGGCAAAATGCCCCTAGTTATCTCATCAAAGTGGTCTAACAAAAAGCTAGTATCAATCCCGCTAATGCCTCGATTGACAAGTGTCAGCTGAGTTATTAGTTGTTCCGTCTTAAACAGATCCATGATTGAATCACCCAAAAACAGCAAACAAGGCTCAGTTTTAGCTGGCTCACTAGCAAATTGGCTCAGTTTTTCTCTCTGGTATTTTTCTAGCATTTTTAAAAAAGCAGAGCTCATAGCATGATGTCTCCTTAAACATTAAATAAATCGTTGAAATTTTCTGCCATGGTAGGATGAGTAAAAATCTGTTTTTGGAAGTAAGTGTAAGGAATTTTATTATCCATCGCCATAGTAATGAGGTTAATCAATTCTCCTGCCTCTGCACCATATAAGGTTGCTCCTAAGATTTCTTCGGTCTCTGGGTTAACCACGACTTTAAAGAAACCACGTAAATCACCGTTAACATGCGCACGGGGCATATTAGCCACCATCAAGGTATTAGCTTTGTAGCTCAATCCTTCTGCTTTAGCAGTCGCCTCATCTAGACCAACACGTGCCAAAGGAGGATTGACAAAGGTAGTTGTGGGAACATGACGACGCTTTTGTAAGGAATAGGACTGATCTCCAGTTAAATAACCATAAACAATACGGTAATCATCTAAAGAAACATAGGTAAACTGAGGACCTCCATTAACATCTCCTACTGCAAAGACACCAGGCACACTGGTTTGACAAAAGTCATCAACCTCAATAGCTCCACGATCCGTGAGCTTAATATCAGTCGCTTCAAGATTCAGTTCTTGCGTATTTGGTCGGCGTCCTGTGGCATAAAGCACGGCATCAAAGACAAACTCTCCTTTGTCACTCGTTGTCACAACCTTGTCATCCTTATTTGCCACCTGATAGATAGTTGAAGACAACTCAAAGTGAATCCCTTGCTCTTCCATGTAGGTCTTAGCTAAGTCTGAAACCATCGGCTCCTCTCTTACAAACAAGCGAGATTGGGGATCAAAAACGGTTACTTGACTCCCAAGCTCAGCATACAGAGTCGCAAACTCTAAACCGATATTTCCACCACCGATAATCCCCAAGCGATCTGGTTGTTGCGCTAACTCTTGAATACCTGTCGAATCATAAACACCTTGACTTTCTGCCAAACCTGGTATGGGAAGGCGATTTGAAACCGCGCCAGTATTGATAATAATAGTTTCCGCTGTAATCTGTTCTTGGTCTTGGTCGGACAGGAGCTCAATAACTTTATTTTGGACGAATCTTGCTTTTGCCGTATAGACATGAACCGTATCTTTTTGATCCAACATAGCAAAATTCTTAGCACGCAGACGACTGGTCACCGCGTCTTTTTCTGCCATGACACTGGAAAAATCCAGCCCCTTTTCTGCTGCGTGCAGTAGAGTCTTGGTTGGGATGCAGCCGATATTGATACAAGTACCTCCATACATCTGAGGACTCTGCTCAACCATAGCAACTGTTTTACCCTGCATAGCCATCTTGGCCGCTAAGGTTTTTCCTGCCTTACCAAAACCAATGACAATCATATCGTAAGTTTTCATGTTTTTTCTCCTTTGATTCTGATAAGTTTAGTGTATCACCTCTTTAAAAAAAAGTCAGAAAATAGCTACGCCACGATAAAAAATCCCACCAAATTGGTGAGATTGATATTTCATAAACTAGCTGTATAAACTTGCCCCATTACTTTCAATAACTTCTTTATACCAAGCAAATGATTTCTTCTTATAACGCGCAAGGGTTCCTGTCCCATCATCATGTCTATCAACATAGATAAAGCCATACCGCTTACTGAGTTCCGCCGTGCTTGCTGAGACGAGATCAATCGGTCCCCAAGTTGTGTAACCCCACAATTCGACACCATCTTCGATAGCTTCTGCTACTTGTTTGAGGTGTTTTTCAAGATAATCAATGCGGTAGTCATCCTCAACCGTTGGTCCATTAGGGCCATCCACTAAAACATCTTTAGCACCCAAACCATTTTCCACAATAAAGAGTGGCAATTGATAACGGTCATAAAAGTCATTGAGTACCAAACGCAAACCTACAGGATCAATCTGCCATCCCCATTCAGAACTATCAAGATAAGGATTTGAAACACCTCCTAAAATATTACCTCTACCTGTTTCATAATCTTCTGGGTTATGCGCTACCGCCACACTCATGTAGTAACTAAAGGAAATAAAATCAACCGTGTGTTCTTCTAGTAAAGCCTTATCCCCTGGAGCAAACTGGATTTCAATCTGATTTTCCTTGAAATAACGCTTAATATAATTTGGGTATTTTCCTCTAGCATGAATATCGCTAAAGAGATAGTTTTGATTATTGAAGTCACGAACAGCCAATTGATCCAACGGATTCGCTGTCATGGCATAGGCTGGCATAGCAATCACCATACAACCAATCTTAAAGTTAGGGTTAATCTCATGTCCAATTTTTGTTGCTAAGCTCGATGCCACCAACTCATGATGCACCGCTTGATAAAGGTCTTGTTTGGATAAGTCCTCCATCGGTGTCGCAATACCACCTGACATAAATGGCGCGTGTAAGACAGAGTTTACCTCGTTAAAGGTCAACCAGTAGGTTACCTTATCTTTATAACGCTCAAAGACTGTTGTCACATATCTCGCGTAAAAATCAATTAAGTCACGACTAGCCCAACCATTATACTTTCTTGCTAAATGCAGAGGGGTTTCATAGTGTGATAGGGTGACTAAAGGTTCAATATCGTATTTAGCCAACTCATCAAACACCTTATCATAAAAAGCTAATCCAGCTTCATTGGGTTCTGTCTCATCTCCATTTGGGAAAATACGTGACCAAGCAATAGATAAACGAAAAACCTTAAATCCCATTTCTGCAAATAAGGCAATGTCTTCTTTATAGCGATGGTAAAAATCGATCCCCTCTAATTTTAAATTATCAGGTGTTGGAACTTCTGTAATCAGCGGATTAAGATCGCCAACTTTGGCTGGAACACCACCTCTTGGGGTCACATCCTGAACAGATAGACCTTTACCATCCAAGTTATAAGCTCCTTCAAATTGATTGGCAGCTGTTGCGCCACCCCATAAAAAATCTTTTGGAAATTGATTTGTCATATTATTCTCCTTTATCTTTCAAAAATTCTTCAATCACCTGAAGCACCCCATCATCAGTATGATGAGGAGCACAGTGCAATGCAACTTTTTTCACACTTTCAGGAGCATTAGCCATGGCATACGAATGCGGTGTCATTGCCAATAACTCTCGATCATTTTCTCCGTCACCAAAAGCCATCACTTGATGAGGGCTTAGTTGCCACTGCTTCAGTAAAAGTTCTAAGCCACTTGCTTTATCGACCTCTCTAGGTAAAATATCAATCGCCCCATAACCGCTCGTTACTGCCCTAAGATTGCCCTTAAAGTTTTTATTAAACCTTTCAATGACTTGATTGGTGTCTTTTTCAACCAACATATTGATTTTTGTCAAATGATTAAAGTCAACCCCTTCAAAGTTTGGCACAAACTCTAAATGAGCTAAAAAAGCGTTCCACTGTTCTTCTTCAATCATCTCATGTTCTTTTGAAAAAATAACACTGTCCAATACATAGGAGCGATGAGCAGTTGAAAGCACCACACGGTAATCAACCAAGCTTTCTTTAAAATAGTCAATAAATGCCAACGCATCATCTTGAGTAATTTGACTCTTCCGTAAAATTTTAGAGCTTGTTTGGACGTATCCTCCATTTTCAGCAACATAAGACAAACGAGGACTAAGTTCCTGAAAAATAAGGTTGACACGCTCTATTGCATTTCCTGTCGCCACAACAAAATGAATCCCCTTTTGCTCTAATTGAGTCAGGATACGCTCAAATCGATCTTTATCATATTGACCATATTGATCCAACAAAGTGCCATCCAAATCTGTTGCTATCAGCTTTATCATACAATCTAACCTTTTCCCTTTCAAGGGGGTGCAAAACCCTAAAGGGGTGTGCAACTCGAATCCTAATATAACTTCTTCTATTATAACACAGAAACACCAAAAAAGACGTGCAGAATTGACACGCCCTTGTCTTCTATAAATCAATCCGTACGCCATTTTTGAATGTCAGGCTGATTTTCTTACCCACTTTGATGTCTAGTCTCTCAACACTGGTCTGCCAGAGTTCTTGGTTGAAGTCTGTGATGAGGTCGTCCTGCTCTTTGAGTTGTTGGATAAAACCATCTAGGCTAATTCTCTTACTTTTCTGCTCTTCCAAGGATGACCTAGTTTCCTGCAACTCTTTCTGTTTTTCTTGGTAGGCTGTTACTAGGGTATCGTACTGCTTTTGGTAGAGTTCTTGATTCTGAGCCTTCCTCGCATTCCTATCGACCAAGTCCTTGATGTCTTGTCGTATGGTTTCAAGGTGATGCTCCAAGTCATCAATCCTAGATTCAAGTGGCGAGGTGTCTTTTGCCATGTCAATTAAGAGTTCTGTATTTGCGATAATCTCATCTCGATTACTGAGAAGTTGATTGATAGCTGAGAGGAACCAGGCTTTAATTTCTTCCTCAGTCACATGAGGTGTCCGACATTTATGCTCGCCCTTGTACTTGGAATTGCACTGGTAAATGGTTCGTTTGTACTTGCTGGTGGAGTGCCACACCTTACTTCCAAAAGCTCCCCCACAGTCACCACAGAACAGACGTCCTGTGAAGATGTTACTAGTTTGCCGTTTCTTCTCCAGCTTATCCAATTCAACTTGAACCAAATCAAAGACTTCACGCTTGATAATGGCTTCGTGGCTGTTCTCCACATAATACTGTGGAAGCTCTCCTTCATTGGGTTTAGTGCTTTTCGTCAAGAAATTGGTTGTAAAACTTTTCTGAAGAAGAGCATCCCCTTTGTATTTTTCATTCCGAAGCATACGCTTGACCGTGCCATAACTCCACTTCCTTTTCCCTTGTGGGGTCGGAATTCCTTGGGCAGTCAACTCCCTTGCGATTTTGTTGGGATTGTTTCCCAATAAGACCTGATGAAAAATATACCGAACAATCTTAGCTTCCTCATGGTCTATTTCAAAACCACCCGTGTCACTTTTCTTGAAGCCTAAAACTTGGCTATAGGAAAAGGTCACTTGCCCTTCAGCCAACTGGCGTCGTCTACCCCAAGTCACGTTCTCTGAAATGGAACGGCTCTCTTCTTGGGCTAGACTTGACATAATGGTAATCAGAAGCTCCCCTTTAGAATCAAAGGTCCAAATGTTCTCCTTTTCAAAATAGATTTCAACTCCTGCTTCCTTGAGCTTCCGAACCGTTGAGAGGGAGTCAACCGTGTTTCTGGCAAACCGACTGACCGACTTGGTCAGGATAAGGTCTATCTTTCCGTCAAGGGCATCTTCCACCATCCGTTGAAAGCCAATCCGTGCCTTGGTATTAGTCCCAGAAATCCCTTCGTCTGAATACATCTTGACAAATTCCCAATCCGAGCGACTGTTGATGTAGTCTGTATAGTATTTCATCTGAGCTTCGTAGGAGGTCGTCTGGCCTTCATGATCAGTTGATACCCTGGCATAGCCTGCCACTCGTCGTTTGGTAAAGCTCGGCAGGTCAACCTTATGGCTTACTTGTTTAGCTGGTTCTATCGTGATGACTTTTTTCATGCCTACCGTCCTTTCTGAATGATGATGTGTTTTTCTTTTCCATTTCTATAGGTAGCTTTAGCTTCATTGGTCACGCTATTAAAAGAAATATGGTGAATATCTTCTGCCTTTAAGGTCTCGCCAAAAGCTTGAAAAAGTTGTTCTTCTGTAATAGTACGTCCTAGACAAGCCTCAACACCTTTGGCATCTCTTGTCCTGCAGTAATACCTTACTCGCTTTTCCTGATTGGATTTGGTTTCTACAGTCAAAAGCATATCTAAACCACAATGCTCACAATATACTTTGCCTTGTAACTTTGCTAGGGCATCGTGCTTTGATGGTCTTCTCTTAGCACGTCGCTTTTTCTCTCGATTAACTTGTTGGAAGAACTCCGGTGTCACAATAGCTTCATGGGCATTCTCAACAATATACTTTGCCATCTGCCCATCATTTGGAATCGACCGACTCCCAAAATTATCTCGAAAAGTCTTCTGTAAAATCAAGCGTCCACAATAGGCTTCTTGGTCAAACATGTTATAAATGACTCGCTTAGTGAAGCGATTCCCTAGTCTCGTCCGCTCACCCCTAGCATCAAGCTTTTTAGCAATTTTTGGAACTGAAAGACCTTCCATGTACCATTCAAAAACCTGTCTAACAATAGAGGCTTCATGTGGTTCAATAACATATTCTTCGCCACTCCATCGATAGCCAAAGATATCTTGAGGAATATAGGGCTTCCCCTCTTCAAAGCATTTCTTTACTCGCCATCTGATATTCTGGCTAATAGACTGTGATTCTTCTTGAGCCATAGAGGCAAGTAGAGTTAAAAGTAATTCTCCTTCAGCAGTTAGGGTGTCTATATTTTCTTTTTCAAAGCGAACACTAATACCAAGTCGCTTCAGCTCACGAACGGTTTCCAAAAGCTCTACCGTATTTCGCCCAAAGCGTGAAATGGATTTGGTTAAAATAAGGTCAATCTTTCCCTTGCGACAATCTTCAAGTAAATTTTGAAAATCTCGTCTATGGACTTGGCTACGTCCACTAATCGCAGAATCGCTGTAAACACCCACATAGCTCCATTCAGGATTTGCCTGTATCAACTGGCTGTAGTGACTCACTTGATTGGATAAGGATTGAAGTAAACTCGTATGCGAAACCCTAGTATATGCTGCTACTTTTAACTTTTTGATGGCGGTTAACTTTTGGGCTTGTATCGTTTTAATTCGTTTCATTGATACATCTCCTTTCGCTACTATATATCACTCTAAAGCCCTTATTTATCAAGTCTTTAGGCCACTAATTGACTCATAAATGGTTCATATTTTTCGAGCATTTTTACCTTAAATTCTTGAAAATTAGCTTCAGATATCAGCCCAACTGCCAGGAGTCGACTCGCCTGTGCCATGGTTAGCTGATAGATTATTTCTTGTTGAAAGTCTTGTTCTGTCATCTCTTTTCTCCAAATCTAGCAGTCATATAACACCTGCGACTACAATACTTTCTCTTTGGATTAGCGTAAGACATAAACGAGATTCCACAAGTCAAACAGATATGCTCTGAGTAAGCCTTTCGATGAACCTCATCTAGATGGTCATTCCACCAAGTTTGACGACAAGACGTACTACAAAACCGTTTCTTTTTCTTACCGTCTATATGCGACAAAATACGACCACAAGCATGACAATAATCTGGCAGTTCGTCATCAGTTTTATCGCCTGCTTTTATTACCTCTCTACGACAAAATGACTTAATGGTATTAATAGATAAATTGAGTTTTATACCTATGGCTTTATAACCAAGACCATGTTCTCGTAAACAGCGAATAGCTACTTTTTGTTCTGGGGTCATTTTATTCCTCCTTCTACCTACTAGGGGAAATTGTGAACAGTTTAGTCCAAATATAATTTTATTCCTCCTACCTTACTAGGTAGGTTTGGGAGTAATTTTTCCGCACTTATTGAAAAAAAGGCAAAAAAAATAAAGCCTGATGTTTCCACCAGGCTTATAACTAAATTATGAAATTCTAAACCAACCAACAACTTTACCGAGTTTAACTGTTCCAGTTGAATCGTAGAGTGAGCCATCCGCCATCCATTGACGTTTCACACGACGAGTGACCCCGCCGCCACCAATTTCTAATTGGTCATTGATACCGTTCTTATTATGGTCAGAATATCCATCAATATTCTGTTCCACACCATCAATACTTTTTCCATCAGAATCCGTCACACAGACACCAATGTGACCATATACCATACCATCTGCTTGAATGACATAGAAATCACCTGCTTTAGGATTCACACCCCAAGAATCGTAGATTACTTGGAAACCATTTGATTTTGCTTTCTTCAAACAATCAATGGCATTAGTATAGGACATATTCTTGTCCGTAAGCTCTTGAACAATCTTATCCACCAAGGCAACACACTGTCCGCCATAAGGGTTAGATGGAACGGTCACCTTTTGACCGACCTTGGATAAAGCTGACGCAACAACCCGACTTGCAACACTGGTTGGAATAGCGGTTGTTGTCCTTGAAGCTGTGTTAACCTTGAGTGTTTGCCCAACTTTCAGGATATCCGACTTCTTCAAACCATTCACTGCAAGTAGGGCATCTACTGTTAAACCAAACTTCCGAGCGATGCCATAATACGTGTCGCCTTTTTGTGCTTGATAGGTCTGCTCACTATGGCCTTTAGTTGTTCCTTCTACATCCTGCTCAAGCACCCATGACTTGATTCCATCAAGTAGATAAGCTCTCTTACTGTTTGACTGGTGAACTTTCTTCACTTGGAGGATTTTGTAGGTGCGCCCCTTGACCCAGTTAGCGATTTTCTGACCAGTCTGATAATGAGTCGCATGAGGCAACACCCTAAGACTATCACCAACAAGATAGATTGACTTTGAAGGAGTTCCTGAACTCCCAGCGATTGAACTGGGGGGCGAGGGAACTATTGTCTTGACTTCAACTCCTGTTATTGCTGACACAAGACCTTTCGCAATTTCCTCTTTCTTGGTTTCAAAAATCGCCATGTCTTGTTCATTATCGATGAAGGCAATCTCCACCAAACGATAGGTATATCCACGACTCGCTGCTTGGTTGGCATTATAGAGCCAATCTACCTTCTTAATGCCACGATTTTGAAAGTATCGTGAAAGGAGAGATAGGATAGCCATATCTTCCTTGTCTGCTTCTAAAGAAGATTGAATCAAGACTTCTGTACCTTTGGCACTACCATTAAAGGCATTGAAGTGCAATTCAGTAATTGAGTCGTATCCCTTACCAATACTAGTAATACTCCGATAATCATAAACATTTTGTTCGGTAATAAAATCAATCTGTTGTCCACTGTACTTGGACATTAACTTGGTTAATTCTCGAACCTTTCCAGCTTCTGTGATGCCTAGTTTGGCATTCACTGCTCCAGGATCATAGCCTGTTCGCCCTTGCCCATGACCACAAATGACTAGATGTTTTCCCATATCTTTTCACCTCTCGTTGATTTGTTTTAAAATTGCTTGTAGTTTCTCAGGTATTGGTAGACCAATTCGAACAGTATTTTCTAAGATACTTAACCCCTCATTACTGAGATAAAAGAAAATGACCATGGTTCGAATTGTTCCACCCTGCTTGATGATTGCAGTATCAATCATATGACCTAATGAAACTAAAAATAAAATGGCTATCTTTTTAAAGATGCCACGAAAACCGATACTGCTTGACAATTGTTTCTCAACAACTGCCGCAAAAATTCCTGTTAGATAGTCAATAATAATGAAGACAAGTAGGGCATACAGGATACCATCCAACTCTCCAAATAGACTACCAATCAAGCCTCCAATCATAGAGAATAAAATCTTATTAAGTGTTAACAGTTCCTTCATCGGTCACCTCACTTTCTACTGAACCTTCCTTAACTATGGTAGGATCTGACCAATCTGGTTGACCGTTCTCATCAAACCGCATCAGATAAAAACAATCATGGAATAAATCAGAAAGATTCAGAGTTAATGTGGTACTGCCCCACTGATTAAATGCCCAAACTGTTTCTGTTGTAACCAACTGCCGCTTTCCATTTTTAATGGCAGGTCGCCTTACTTCTTCAAGATACATGTAAAAATCTTGCTCAGCTGTCTTACATCGGATGAACTCTCCATTCTTACGCATGTAAGCGAGAGCTGTCTCCAAATCAAATGGTTCTGTTACTTTGTCAATATTGAGAAGTGCCATGATAACTATTCTCCTTTCCCTTCTTCAGGTTTTGTCTGAACTTCTAATAACTCAGTCAATTCCTGTTTTTCTTTACGCAATAGGCTAAGTTCCTCATCCCTCTCCACCAATTGGATGGCGATGAGGTTCTTAGCGGTAATTTCATCAGAGAGCTTTGAGACAAGCTCCTGAATAGTTAGTTTTAATGATTGGTTGATTTGTTCTAGATTCATCTGTGAACTCCTTTATTTAATCGTATCCCATGTCAAGATGACATCACCTCGACCTGTGATGTTTACTAAGTGTTTAAAATTGTGGTTGAATTGATGAAGAACATCTTTCAAACTGACGTAGGTTGTACCGTTTCGATAGATACGGATATCTCCGATATTCAAAATTGAACTTGGTCGGTCAGATGCTTTATAAGCATCAATACTCAGTCGGTTAGGCAACGTTACTATTTCCCAACCATCTGGATTGGTATATGGAGCACTAGCTAAACGTACCTTATCGCCTACCACATCAATTTGGTCGGTATCTGTACCGTTCCATGCTCGAATTCCTACAAAACCACCGTCATTGGCATTCCAGTTGTTCCATCGATTGGAACCGATTATGGTTACACCACATGGCTTACCGTTTGAGGTACCTGTTTCAAATGAAACCCACTGGTGAGGATAACCACTAACCTCACGAGAAATGGATGGAGAGTTTGTAAAGAACTTGATATTTCCAAGTGACAGATTGATTTTCATAGCTCCGTTGATTGCTGACAAGATTCCGCCAGAAATGTTGTTGGCAGATAGGGTTACTGACTGCACTTGGGTTATAAAGGCTGATTTGGCAAACAACTGCTTGAGATAGGCTTCTGTAGCCATAAACTTGGTAAAGAATGCTTGGTCAACCTTTAGTTTATCCGCGGTGATTGCTTCTGCTCCAATTCGAGCTGCAGAGATAATACCTGTCGTAATCTTGCCTGCATCAAGACTGGCAATCTTACCACTCGCAATGACACCATCTTGGATATAGGTAGTGCCTGTAATTTGGACGAGTTTTCCATCGATTTTGACCGTCCCATCCTTATTGAGATTAAGTTGGCTCAAAACTGTGCCTGCACTGGTCAGATTTCGAACCGACCACGACCCTGCAAGAGTTGAAACTTGAGTTTGAATGGCATTGACGGCAGCCGTTGTCGCTCGACTTGTTTCTAGATTGCCAACTCGTGTCACAATCCCAGTAGCCGTTTGAACAACCTGACTGATTTGATTGGTGTGATCTCCAATTGTTCGAGTGTGACTGCTTACAGTATCCCGCACTTCATGAAAGGCGGTTACAGTCGTAAAGTCATCTAATGACGGTGTCCAATAGTCTGGAAAAATATCACCAGTTGATACCATTAAGGCTCTCACATGGAACTTACCAGTCTTAACCCCATCAACTCTGACTTGAAGTTCAAAACCTTTAGAGTGTTGGTACATCTCTTGAGTGACGGTAGCGGTCAATTTTATCAAGCGATAGTTGTTACCTGTTGTCAGATTGCTGCTCCATTTATTGTAGAAAGGGTGATACAAATTCCAGTTGGTCCATGTCCAAATATTTTGACTATCCAATATTGGACCTTGAAGTTTCATAGTACGAGTCGTTACAGCAGGGTCAAAGGTAATCTCATCCGCTGAGACATGAACATATAAATGAACTTTTGATCCAACATAAATTCCACTACTATCCCCAAATTGCACTCTTCCTAAAGAGGCTATCCAGTTACTACTCACATTTATCGTCTGATAAGCACTCCATCTATCCGAAGTACCAGCTATCAAGTTGCGATGCGAAACTGAGGTAGGGATTCTGCTTTCCGTTTGACTGATTCGCTGGGTAAAACTATCAGAGGTGGTTCTAACCAAATTCTGCACACTAGTTGTCGTCGCATAGGGTTGGAGAGAACTGCTGGTTAGATAGCCACGACCAGTAATATTGGAATCGACCTGTGACTTGGTTTGGTAACCTTTTGAGTTAATAGCTGATTCAACTTGTGTACTTGTTAGTCGTTGTTCAATTTGCCCAGCCTGTGTACGTATAGTGGATTCTGCACTTGCTACTCGACCAGTCAAGTTATTAAAATCCGTCTTTGCGACTTTCTGTGAAATGGCATCATTGGCAATACGTAAGTCTGCCTTGGTTTGGGTAATCTGACTAGCGTTTGTGTTGGCCTTAGCTAAGGCATTATCAGCGGTTATTTTGACCCCCTCAAGAACAGTCTTATCAGCCTTAAGCAAGATAGATTGCTGTGTTTGTTGGATGGATGTAGTATGTCCTTCGACAGTTCGTTTCAAGTTATTGAAATCCGTTTGACTAACCTTCGAGGATACATCCGAAACTAATTGTCGAATTTGTGTCTCACTACTAGAAATCTTTCCATTTGCTTCGGATAATCTTGTAGAAACCTGCTCCACACCTGACGCTGTTTGCGTGATGAGTGTCCGTTGGGCGGTCAATTCACCAGCTATATCTGATGGATTTTCTGAATAGCCTGTGTCCAGTGAGCTTTTTGCGACTTTCAATCCTGCCACATAGAATTTATTCCCATTTGGGATTGTGCTTGCATTGTACTCCGTTCGAAATTGGAGTGAACCATCAGATATGACATGTACTGTTTTCCAGTAGCGTTTCCAGTCACTTGTAACGGATATAATATCGTCCGATTCCCTCACTCTTGCGACTGGAGCACGATAAACACTCGAACCCGTCCAAATCGATGAGACCTTAATGGAGGATAGAGGTTGATTTGCTTTGGCATAAAAGCTAAAAGTAATGATATCTCCTGCTTTCACAACAATATTCTGATGACTTCCGTTAAACCCTGCTTGGGTTGAACGAACAACCAGTCCTCTGAAATTCTCTGTTTCGGTAGACCAGTTGTTTCCTAAATGCCAGGCATTTCTTCTATTCGACCAATCACGAGTACCAGTCATCAAATTTAGGCCATCTAGGCTAGTTGGAATTTTCGCATCCACCTGACTGAGTTCAGTTGTAATGCGATTCCCCAATTGCGTAATAGACGACTCGGCAGTTTCGATTCTCTGTTTCGCTTGGTTAAAATCACTGGTTTTAACACGCTGAGAAATTTGGTCTGCTTGTACTTGAATCATGGATTCTGCACCGGATACTCGACCAGTCAGACTATCCACCAGTTGCTTACTCGCAAGAAGTTTTATATCCTCCTTGGTTTGCGAGAGATTGGTACTGACAGTTGCCAACTGTCCACTCAACAGTGATTTTGCTACATCTACCAATCGACTAGCTTCAGAGATAGCTTGTGATCTTGCTGTCGCAATCTTTGTCTCTGTCTGACTACGCTCCGTTGAAGTCAATCGGTTAGCCTCATTAATGGCATCAAGCTTGGCTTGTTCTGCTCTCCTGAGGGCTTCAGTCGCCCCAGTTTGAGCCTGTTCTGCCTTCAGTTTGGCTTCTGTGGCTAGGTTGGTGTTTACCCCAGCCTTTGCCAATAAATCACGAGTTGTGCGTTGCTGCTCCTCTTCCTGTTGTCGCATCTGTTGATGAATAGAAGAAAGTTCACTATCAATGCTGGCCTTTAATCGATCCGCATAGACCTCCCCATGACTTTGAGCCTGTTCGATAGCGTTATCGATGGCTACTTGACGTTTCTCAAATTCTGCTTCAAAGGCTCTGTTGGCATTTTCAATGGCAATTTCAACGGCAACATCCTCACTCCGCTTATTCCCATCAAGGAGATTATTTGCTAGGGTAGTCAAGCTACCGCCAGTTTTACCTGTTCCGATACTTGCCTTATCATCAAATGTGATAAAGCGGTAATTCTTTGCTAAAGGATCATAATCATAGGCGATGGCTTTCTTCCTCACATCAATCCCGTGTAGCTTGCTTTTTAAAGTCACTGTATCGCCTAGATGAACCGTTTGACCATCTAACTCGAATGCCTCAATGATGATGGCATCTTTTGGCTTATCAATTCCCTCTAAGCGAAACTTGCTACTAGCCCACTCTATTAACTCTTGACGAGTTCTGACGCTATTATTTGTATAGGTCACTTCATTGATGAAAGGATAGAAGTTAATCAACGGACTATCTACAGTGACTTGAAGTACAGTCTCCCTATCCTGCCCCTCTTGTTTGAAGCTTGAAGTGGCATGGATACGAGTGATAACCTGTGAACTTTCTTTGGTTCGTTGATACTTTTTCAAATTGTAGTGAGTAGAGATGACTACCCCACTGTCTTGTCCTCGCTCACCCTTTATAGTTAGGGCAAGATTATCACGAACCAATTCTCCCTCCCAAGTTCCAAGGATAGAGTGTTTACCATCCAATAGTGTGGAGTACAGAGTCTGTTCCTGGTCCGTTGTATAGGTTCTGTTCTTGACAATGTCGCTGGTAAAAGAAAAATCCCCCAATGGAGACTTGCTTGCCATGACCATGCTTGATAGTGCTGTTGCACAGGGTACCTGTTCACACCTAAATGGCGATACTAACCTCGTCATGATGTCATCTGAAATGTGATAGGCCACAACTTCAAGACTGGTGTCTCCTTCGATGACTTTCTTAATCCGAAACAACTGGTGTCCCAATACTGGAACTGGGCTACGAACGAGGTAGTCCTCTTTTAACTCTCGAAATAATCCGCTATCTGTGATCGGATAGGTAAAGTTCAGGACAAAATCCCCATTCAAGGTTTCTTTGACACTTGCCTTAATGGTTTCTGGGAGTGGTTTCCCATGCCATTTTGCCGTTCGAACTGTTTTGTCTAATAATGATAGCACTATGCCCACCCCCAATTCGTTTCTATTGTTAATGATGTGATGCCAGAACCTAAGACAACTCCAACTGAATCATTTCTACCTGCATCAATGGAGATAAAATCACCAGACCATTTTACAGGCTGACCTCTTTGTGTCTTAAAACTTGGCTGACTAGGATTATTATCCATAATGAGTGTTTCTTGTAATCGCTCCAAGCGGATGACATCATCCCCAATCGTAAAGCTAGTTTCACTACTTGAGTTGCCGCTTATGGTAATCTTTGGAAAAGCAATGGCTGAACCTTGACTTCTCAAAGTACCACTAGTCCTAAACACCTGCGAGGTCGTCGTTTTGAACCACTTAGTTGGGTGACAAGAAAAAATAACCTTAAGCTCATACACACCCATCTTATCCTTTTGAACTGGAGTATGCTGAACCTTGTAACACCAAAAGCGTATGGTCTTGAAACTAGCGTTCTCAAGCCAAAATCCTTCTTTCAGAAATAGCTTCAAAAATGAAAATAACTGTTCTTCACTAGGTTTTACAAGATAAAGGGTGTAGCTCAGTTCCATGACACTTCTGCGAGGATTGGTTTGAAGAACCGCTCCTGACAGGCCTTGGTGTTCTATCAATTGAGTCTTACTTTCACTTACTGTGATTGAAGGACTTTCTTCCACGATTACCTTAAAAGGAAAACTAGACGTGGATACTCCACCAATGGTTAATGCATTATGTCTAATCATGGTTTCACTCCTCTCAATCCTTGTTGACGTTCTAATTCATACACTAGTTTTTCTCCAACCATCTCCGCTAGTCGGTAAAGATCAGTCTCTTCTCTGACTGTGTTACCTGTAATAGTGATGTGAATGGGTGGTAGGTTGCTTGTCATGGTCTTTGCGATTCCTCGACCAATGGCACCCAAGGTTTGTTCATTCAAAGGTAACACCGCTTCTTTTCCTGCTTCACCACCAACCATCAGGCTATTGCCATTCATTCCAAATGCGGTTGGTTTGGTTAGAATACCACCTTTGGCATACCAATCGATGGAAATTCTAGGAATTCCACCCTTCAACCAATCAAGAGGATTGGCAGACCCAGACACCCTAAAGTGAGGGAGGGGGATATGCGGCCAGCGAATTTGGAAGTTAAAGAGATTTTTGATGGCATTGATAGCGTTACTCACGGCATCTTTTGCCCCATGGATGGCATTTGAAATGGTATTCTTGACACCATTCCAAACGGATGACACCGTGCTTGAAATGCCATTCAAGACACTAGAGACCGTGTTTCGGATACTGTTCCAAATATTGGAGACTGTTGAGCCGATGTTAGATAAAATACTGGATATGGTCGATTGGATTGCTGACCAAATGGATGAAACGACTGAACTGATAGCTGTCAGTAAATTTGAGATGGTATTCTTGATACCTGTCCAAGCAGTTGAGATGTACTGGGTGATGAAATTGAGGGCTAAGGAAATAAGGGACTTGATGCCCTCCCATGCCATTGATAAGACCTGTTTGATGGTTTCCCAAGCGCCAGTCCAATCACCAGTGATAACCTGCATGACTGCCTTGATGATACCAAGTACCACATTGATAGCAGTCTCGACCACAATCTTTATCATCTCCAAAGCGGCTGTGATGATGAGTTTGATATTCTCCCAACTTGCTTGGATGAGCGGTCCAAGAATAGTCATCACCGTTTGAATAACCGTAGTGATGGCATTCCATACCGTGGTTGCAGCATTTAGAATCAATTGCTGGTTTTCAGTCCACCATGTGGTTAGCGTTCCCCAGATGGACATAACAAAACTAGAAATCTGCTGGATGATCATGGACAGAAAGGCATGGATACTATTCCAGATTTCCGTCACAGCCGTTCGAAAGCCTTCGTGATTCGTCCAGAGTTCTTTTAACCCAACAATCAGTAAGGTAATGGCAGCTACAATACCAACAATAATCCCCACAATTGGCAAAAATGCCGTTATCATTCCAACAACGGTTGTCCCCATAGCGGCTGCCGCAACCTGTAAGCCCAAGAAAACAGGAAGTAACATCCCTACCACAGCTAAAATTCCTGTGAAGATAATGACAACTTCCTTGATGGGACTGGATAAGTTGGTAAACCAAGTCGCTAGTTGACTAATAATGTCTGCCAAACTTTGGAAGACTGGAATAAGCATCTCCAGAATCGGTTGACCGATTGCTGCTAAAGCATTAGTTCCAGACTGTCTTAGGTTACCCAGAACGTTTTCCAGTCCGTCTGATTCCCTTGCAGCTTGCCCCAAGGCTCCCGAGAGTTCATTGCCGTCCTCTACCATTTGAAGGAGGGTTAACTGCTTCTGAGCTTCTGATAGTTCATTGAAGGACTTTCCATAGAGCTTGTTTGCCGCTGCATTACGAGTGGTTTCTGTCGCAGAAATACCTAGAGCTGCGTCATTTTCATAGTTTCCTTTGAGGAAGGACTGTAGGTTTTCGGTGACTTCTTCGATGGATTTGTCGTAAAATGCTGCCCCATCAGCCGCTGCTCTGGTGGCACGAGTGGTCAGATCCAAAGCTTGAGCCGTATCCATTCCAGAGGTTTTGGCAAAGGAAGCCATCTGAGTGAAGGAGCCTTGAAGACGCTCTGGAACAATGTCCATCTCTTCCCCAATCATATTGAGGGCATCCTTAGCAGAATTCTCCATATCCCCAAATACGGTAGAGAATTGGGCATTGCTGGCTTGAAGTTGAGCTGCCGCAGACATGGACTCTGTTCCGACTTCGAAGATTTTCTGAGAGATGTCTGCTAGCTTCTCACTGGTCGCTTGAAGTGCCTCAGCCCGAATGGTGTCAGACATGGCTTTCATGCCATCTTGAGCACCATCGGCAGAGGATTTGGTCTCATCCATCTCGTTGTTCAGGTTATTGAGAGCGGTCTTTGCTTGGTTCAACTCAGCTTCCATCTTATTGGCTTCAATGGAATTCTCACCATATTCACTCTTTGTCAGGGCTAGTTGCTTTTCGAGATTGGAAATTTGTTTAGAAACAATTTCTGACTGTGCTCCAATCTTTTGTTGGGCTATGGCATTACGTTCTGCTTCGGAACTACTGGATGTCAAAGCACTTTCTTGTAACTCAAATTGAGACGTGACCTTGTTCATCTCACTTGCTAACTGCCCCTGCTCCACTTGGAGTTTATCTAATTGTTGAGCCGCTGAACTACTAGCTCGACCGTGATTCTCAAGTGTTGATGACACATCAGCTAACTTAGTTTCATAGGACGTTAGCAACCTTTGAGTAGTTTCCACCTCACGTTGAAAGGCACGGTACTGGTCTGCCCCAATATCCCCAGCCTTAAATTGAGCTTCCACCTGTGATTGGGCTTGACGGAGCGTTGCCAATTTTTCTTTGGTTGTCTCGACTTGTTTTGCCAAGACTTCCTGCTTTTGAGTAAGGAGGGTGACATTGCCTGTATCAAACTTGAGAGCCTTATCAATTTGTCTTAGTTCTTTGGTAGCTTCAGATGCTTGTTTGTTTACACCCTTTAAGGCATCTTGTAAGGGTTGAGTATCGCCACCAATTTCAATCGTAATTCCCTTTATGTTTCCTGCCATAGTCCCTCCTTTCTACCATCAGAAATTATCAAAATCAGCTTGAGTTGCTGGGCGTGTTTGAGAAGTTTCTCGAGTACGCATCTCCACATAGTCCGTTTGGTAGTCAAGTGCCATCCCAATAGAGATATGTTTTAAATCGTCAATAGTCAGACCAGTCTCCTTACAACAGGAGAAATAACTCTCTACTGTGAAGATTTCTTCACTCGCTGTTTCTGTTTCATCTGCTTTTTTCTGGTTGACATCCCTTGGTTCAACATATTCATCAAGACAGGGGC
The DNA here is from genome assembly GCF_053203725.1 of Streptococcus porcorum. NCBI lineage: Bacteria > Bacillati > Bacillota > Bacilli > Lactobacillales > Streptococcaceae > Streptococcus > Streptococcus porcorum. The sequence continues at coordinate 25,457 of NZ_JBRUDG010000010.1, forward strand.
TACTTCCTGCACTGGAAATTCTTCCATCTCCATATAAAAATCCACAAATGGTTTCACTCGTGGATTGGCTGACTTCGCAAAAACCCAAAAGATTCGATGGAAAAATGTCATATCGAAATCAGACAGAATAGAAACATCAATATGATGTGCCTGTAATTCCTCTCCATCTTCTAACTGGTCAAGTTTTGCCAAGATTGCTTCACTATTGACCATCGAGAATAAGTCTTGGAAATAGTCCTTACCAAACTGCTCTTTATAAGCAATTGGTGTGTAGGCATTGGTTGCTAACTCGTAGGTCGTTCCTGCTATAGTAATGCTTTCTCTCATTGCCTTCTCCCTTACTTACGAGGTTCAAAAACTGCCTTGAACCAGTTTTCACGAATCTCATCGCTCGTTTCCTCTGTTGTTCGTCGACGTACAACCTTATCAAGTGGGCGAGGACTGGCAGTAAAGGTCAACTCTACCTCATTGATATCTGAACCAGACTTGGTTTTTGAACCAACAGTCGGACGAGATGCGTAACAATAATACAAAACGTGTAATGTTTCTTTTTTATCCCCTTCAAAACGGAACATCAATGCAAAATTTTTCTTTTCGCTGTTTGCGATTTCTGAAATGGTATTTGTCGTCGCATCCAACTGCTCTCCGAGGACTCGAGTCAAAAATTCCTGCGTTAGAAGAGCAACTTTTAGTGTTCCTTCGTAACCATCGTTTGACTCCGTTGTATAAAAATTGATATTGTCTGCCTTATAAGAACCCTTGTCTCCTGTTGGTTCAAGGGTTAATTCTGCAGCACCACGAAGTCGTTCTACATTGCCGTATGTCAATGTACCATCAGAACCTTCGCTTGTAACTTCTGCCCAATGGACATCTTGTAGTCCAAAGGTGACCTTATTCTTTTCAGCCATATTATCCTCCATGTAATGTGATGTAATAGGTTACTTGGTAGATTTTCTCAGATGAGATATAGGTCTCTACTTTTTCAAAATAAATAAGGTGGCTGTCTAATAATGACTCCACCTTTTGTTCAGCTGCTAAATCTTTCTTTATGGTATAGAGTTCCAATTGCAGATTATTTTGCTTATGATAAGTCCAATTGTCTGCACCATGATTATCTGAATCAGTGACCAAATAAACCATATACGGTGGTCTTGGACGACTCCCTTCTTCAAAATGATGGTAGGCGAGTGGGAGCTGTAATTCTTTGAGAATGGAGTACATTTCGCTCAGTAACATGTCATATCACACTCGCTTTCTCAGCTTTTCTTCTAAGGATTGTATTGCTTGTTTCTCAACAGGTGCGATATGCTTAATTCCCTCAACTCGCCCACCAGAGCTTTTGGCATGACCATTTTCTAACAGATGCGTCAGGCCTGGCGTTCGATTATGAATGGTCTTGGTTAGACCTGTCCTGGTATCAATCGTTGCTTTACTCTTCCACCCTTTGGCATAGAAACCACTCTTTCTAGGTGACGTTGCTTTCAAGGTTACGATGGATTCCTCGGTGACTTCCTCTACAACTTCACGCATCACCTCTGTTGTATCCTCTACAAATTCCGCCAGCTCATTTTCGATGGCAGTTTCAAGTGCATCTAGTTCAATTCTAGTCATAACTCTCCTCCCTAATGGCGACGATGTAAATCAGTTTACGTGGTACTGTATCTCCATCAATAGACTCAATCTCATAGGTTTGACCACGAAATTGAATGTGAGTCGTTAAAGAATGAAGTCCAAGAATTGCCTTTTCATACCTGAGGGTGAACTGGACTTTCTCTTGTTCCAGTTTCGTCACACTCCCATCCCTTTCGGTCAAGGTGAGAGGACGACAAGAGCACCACCGGTCAAATAAAGGTATCCATGTCGAAGTTTCATTGCCAATCTCATCTTGAACAATCTGTCGAATCTGAAATGACAAGCGTTCCCTCAACGGTGCAATCTTCATCAGAACACATCCTTTCGTTCAGACAACAACAAATGGTAGAGAGTCTCTTTCAACTCCTTATGATTGGCATCTTCTCTGTGTTCATAAAGATAGGCAACCCCATAAAGGATTGCCATCTTTAGAACGTCTGAATAAATTGATTGTCGCAAAATATCTTCGCAGAGTTGTTGACTGGTTTCAAGTAACTGCTCAATCAGTCCATCCTCATCATCATGTTCCACTTTGAGATACTGTTTTGCTTCTGCTAAACTAACCATGCCTACTTAGCCTTTACTGTTAGTGTCTTCACGGCTTCAGGTAGGACTAACTTCCCATCAACACGTTGTGAAGCAAGAAAACCAATCTGTCCATTATTGGCATAGAGTTCGTTCAAACGTTTGAAGGTACGTCCCTGACGGTCCGCAATCCAATAATATGAGAAATCACCAAATGCAATGGCCTTGTTTCCTGCTTCAGGAAGTGGGGCAAAGGTTGAGGTATAGTATGGACGATTTAGAATTAAATCCGGTTGTCCAGCTTGTGTAGACGGTTGCCAGATGTAATTACCATTATTGTCCTTGAGTTTACGGATAGCTTTGACAGTCGTATCATGTAATATCCAAACTGCGTTCTTACGATAGGGTGCTGGTAGAGAATGATACAGTTCAATCATGTCATCAAAAGTAATATCCTTTGTAGCAGTCGTTGGACCTGTAACTTCTGCCTGAGTAAAGATACCTGTCGGTTTCTTAGAACCATCACCAATCAAGAATGCCTTTTCTTCTTCCGTTCCAATTCGACGAGCAAATTCAGCTGTCATATAGGATTCAAGGTCAAAGACTGAATCGTTTAGCAACTCTTCTGAAATGCGAATGGCAGTACCAATCTTATGAGAGTCGAGTGTCACCTGACCAAAGGTTTCTTCTGTTTCTGGATATAAACCATTTTCATCCATCCATGAGGCTGATCCATGTCCAGTCACAACAGGAATCTTTCGCTCACCACTAGATGTTTTGATAACAGTCGCAAGGCTACGGAAGAAATTCTCTTCTTGTAATCCTTGAACCAGTTTCTTCTCATACTCATCAGGAACCAGATGACCACCTTCGGTATCTTCTCCAACTCGAAGGACATCTTTGACATCAAAGAAGTGACGTTTACGAACACTTGTCCAAAATGTCTTGGCATAGCTATCTGAAGCCACACCCTTCTTTTCCTCTTCAGTAGTCTTGTCATTCAGAACTGTAGTGGGCTGCCCAATTAGAGCCTGTGAGGCTGGTTGAGCAAGTTCAAGGTCAATCTTTTCTTGTCGCTCCAATCGAGCAATCTCTTGATTGTAGAGGTTGATTTTTGCTTCCATGTCATCATAGCGTTTGGAATCTTCCTCTGATACAAGTCCATCTTCTGTTCGAACAGAATCAAGGAAGGTTTTTGCTTGTTGCCAAGCTAGGTTACGTTTTTCTTTCAATTCAAGTAATTTAGACATCAGTTCATATTCCTTTCGTTATTTGAGCAAATTCAATCGTTTTTCCAACTGATTGATAGGGATTGTTTTCTTTGGTTGTTGGACTTCAAGCTTCGCCTGCATTTTGACAAGTAAATCTTGTTGGGCAGCAGTTCGACTGAAAGAATAACTCTCAATATCCATTCCATGTTCCCCTTGTTTGTCAAAGAGAATCTTGTCCGCAAAGCCCAGTTCAACAGCCTTTTTGGCATTGAACCAAGACTCTGAGTCCATGAGGTGTGATAGCTTAGTTCTTGAAAGTCCTGTTCTTACTTCGTAGGCATTGATGATGGATTCCTTAATCTCTCCCAACATTTCAATGACCTTCTGCATATCCTTGGCTTCACCTTGTGCCACAGTCCAAGGGTTGTGAATCATCATCATGGCAACTGGACTCATAGAAACCGTTGTACCTGCCATGGCAATGACACTAGCAGCACTTGCGGCTAAGCCATCAATCATTACATGGACATCACCTTTGTAATCCATCAGCATGTTATAGATTTGAGCAGCCGCAAAAACATCACCCCCTGGACTATTAATCCAGAGGGTGATGTCTCCGTTTCCTGCATGTAAATCATTTTTAAATACTTGTGGTGTGACTTCATCGCCAAACCACGTCTCATCAGCAATCTGTCCTTCAATACGAAGTGTTCGACCACTATCATCTTCTGTAAAATTCCAAAACTTATGCATCCGTATCCTCCTCAGATTGAGTTTCTTGTTCTACCGGTGCTTGTTTCATAAAGCCACCCGCATCATTCAATTTCGTCATGTTTCCATTTATCAAGTAGAGATTACCTCCTTCCTCATCTGAGAGGAGGTTTAAGTCCTCAAGTTCACGTATATCATTTGTCGACAGCCAGCCATTTTGTCTCCCAATCGCATAACCATTCATTCTACTCTGATAGTCACCACGAAGAAGACCATCCACATTAAACTTTACAAAGTAGGTTTTCTTTTCTTCAGGTAAAAAAAGAGACCTCTTGAAAGCCTGTTCGAGACGAACTACCCAAGGGTCTAAGGTGTATTTAACAAATTCTAGAGATTGTTGCTCAATGTTTGAAAATGAGGATTTCTCCAAGTCGCCAACCATATGAGGTGGAATGCGGTAGAGCCTTGCAATTTCATTGATTTGAAATTTTCTTGTCTGAAGAAACTGAGCTTCTTCAGGTGGAATGCCTACTTGAGTGTATTTCATCCCTTCCTCAAGTACTGCCACCTTATGTGCATTGGTTACCCCATTATAGACTGCATTCCATGAATCTCTCACTCGTTTTGGATCTTTGAGAATACCTGGGTGTTCCAAAACGCCACCTGGATTTGCACCATTTTTAAAGAATGATGCCCCGTAGTTTTCCGTAGCCAAGGTCATACCGATAGCATTTTTGGCAAGGGCAATTGGAGAATAACCGATCAAGCCATCAAAACCCAGACCAGGAACGTGGAGAACATCTTCTGCTCTCAAGATAGCATCACCCTTTTCCTTAAAGTTAGGATTTTCTTCTGACTGACGCTTGTATTTGTAATAGAGCTTTCCGCTTTCGTCCCGATGAACAGACATCTTATCTGGTAAGAGTGGGTAAAGACTGATTACCTGTCCACTCCTATCTCGGATAATCTGGACATAGGCATTGCCCCATATCAGAAGATGGGTCATCAAGGTTTCTCTAAAGACAAAGGATGACATCTCAGGGTTAGGTTCATCATGCAAAAGAAAATAAAGGGGATGTTCCACCTTCTTCTCCTTTCCAGTTGCCGTTCTCTCATATACATGAATGGGTAATGAAGCAACTGCTTCAGCTAAGATACGGACACAAGCATACACAGCTGTCGTCTGCATAGCTTTAAACTCATCCACATTCTCCCCACTGGTCGTTCGTCCAAACAGATATGAGAAGTCCTGACCTTCATAACTATTTCGTGGTTTATCTCTAGCACGCTTACGTCCCAGTAAATCTACTAGTCCCATAGTTCCTCCTTTTGAGTACGAAAAAAGCACCTCAATTGAAGTGCTTCTCGTTTATTCTTAGATGGTTTTCATCTCTCCTTCTTCAAGAAGATACCAAGTTCAATCACTTTCTTGAAGTTGTATCCTCAATAAGAAAAGTTTTAATGATTCCGAATGTATTCTAAAATTGCATCATAATCTAATTCTGATGAAGCTACTCCAAGTCCTAGCTTCACTACTTCATCATCAGTCTGATTTAACACAATGCCATTTAATTCTAGGAAAATAATCATGACAAAAACTCCAATTCGCTTGTTCCCATCAAGGAAGGCATGATTATTAACTAGCGAATAACAAAGTCTAGCAGCCTTTTCTTCAATACTTGGATACTTCTCAACACCAAAATATGTACTAAAAGCTGAAGATAGTGAAGATTCTATTAAACCAACATCCCTAACACCATCTAAACCCCCAGTAGCTTGAATTAACCTAGTGTGTAATTCAATAACCTGTTCAACAGTTAATACTTTCATTTTGCCAATTCCTTAAATGCATCAAGATGGCGTGATAAAACTGAAGTCGCAACTTCATCCAAAGTTGATTGTTCAACAACCGTAGGTGTTGCCTGTTCCTCTTTAATTAGACTCTGATAGTCCACTAATACATACTTTGGTGTGTTATTTTTCAAAATTACTGCAGTACCATTCGTATCGACCATACGAGCTACCTTAGAAAAGTTTTGATTTGCTTCAGAAATAGAGACTAAGTTTTCGATATTGATTTGCATGGTAATATCCTCCTTTTCTCTATTCTACCACTTTTTAGGATATATTCAACCTATTTAGGTTGTTTTCATCCTAAAAACTCAATATTCCACGTTCATCATAGACACTCCCATCATCGGTTTGATGACGAATACAACGGTCCAGTCCCATAATGAGTGCTACAATACCGTCAATCTTCTCGACTGACTTTTCCTTATCAGGCTTGATATTGCCAGCAGGGTCTTGTCTCATGACTACGTTTTGTCCCATCCATTTCAGAACTGGATGCCCACCATGTTGAATCTTGCCTTCCATCATCAGTTTATAGAGTTCCTTTGAAGGTGGACTCATATCCTTGTATCCCTGACCGAAAGGCACCATGGTCAAGCCCATACCTTCTAGATTCTGAACCATTTGTGTCGCATTCCAACGGTCATAGGCTATTTCCTTGATATGATAAATTTCCGATAATTCTTCAATAAACTTTTCGATGAAACCATAGTGAACAACATTCCCCTCCGTAGTTTTGATGTAGCCCTGACGCTCCCAGACATCGTACAGAACATGGTCACGTCGACATCTCAGTTCCAGTGTATCCTCAGGTAGCCAAAAGTATGGCAGTACGATATAATTTTCCTCTTCAAATCTAGGAGGAAATACCAAGACAAAAGCTGTTATATCGGACGTACTAGACAGGTCTAGCCCTGCATAGCAACTACGACCCTTGAGGCTTTCATATTGAATAGGATCATTTCCCTTGGCATAGACATGTTCAGGAATCCAAGCAACGCTTGAGCTTGTCCACATATTTAGACGAAGCTGCTTAAAGACATTCTCTTCTGCTGGGTTATCAAGTGCCTGTTGGTAGGCTTCTCTAACACGGTCAATCCCAATAGTATGTCCTAGTGAAGGGTTGGCTCTTCTCCAGTTTGCTTCATCATTCCAATCATCTTCATCGGATAATCCATAAACCACTGGATAGAATGAAGTATCCTTCTTTCTACCATTCAGAATATCCAATGCTTTGGAATGCAATTCGTAACAGATAGAGTTTCTATCCGTTCCAGCTGTTGTGATAATAAAAAAGAGGGGTTGTTCCCTTGCGTCTCCTGACCCCTTGGTTAATACATCATACAAATGACGATTAGGCTGAGCGTGGATTTCATCAAAGACCAAGCCAGATACGTTTAGTCCATGCTTTGTCCCAGTCTCTGCAGAAAGAACTTGGTAAAATCCCGAATTGGAATAATTCACTATCCTCTTTGTCGCCCCCATAATCTTTGAGCGTTTCTCAAGCGGTCTACTCATCTGTACCATCTGTTTGGCTACATCAAACACGATTGACGCTTGGTTTCGGTCACAAGCCGCACCATAAACTTCTGCACTGGCTTCATTATCCGCATAAAGTAGATAAAGAGCGATAGCCGCTGCTAGCTCAGACTTACCATTCTTCTTTGGAATTTCTATATAGGCTGTTAAGAACTGACGGTTACCATCTTCTTTCACAATCCCAAATAGGTCACGGATAATCTGTTCCTGCCACGGCAACAAATCAAATCGCTTTCCTGCCCACTTGCCTTTGGTATGGGAGAGGTTATTGATAAATGTTACTGCCCTATCAGCCTTTACCTTATCATAGTGTGAGGTTGGAAGCATGAATGGACTTGGTTCATAATGATAGCTCATAAAATTCCTCCTAACAAATCCTCCATTTCATCACCAGTACCAACTTCCGCATCCATAGTTGCTAAACGATTACGTGCTGATGGTGTTAAACCAAACTGTTCACAGAATTTAAGCATGATTTTTAAGTTAGTCTGGCTGATAGAGACTTGAGGGACTTGTTGGAGATAGCCATTCGGGGTTTTGATAATGGAGCCATGCTTGGAAAGGAACTCTTCTGCCTCTTTCCAGCGAGCGTATGCTTGACAATAACCAGCAAATGCAGTCATGTCCATTTCAGTCAAAATTCCCATCTGTTCGAGAATTTTTCCCATCCGTTTCCACTCCTTCTTTGCATCATCTTCAAGCCACTGTGGGCAACGTGGGGCTTTTTGTTTAGGTTTGACTTCATTCGTAGGAAGTGGTCGCTTACCAGGATTTCCCTCAAGTATTTTCATATTCGTTGGCTTTGGTTTTCGCCCCCTGATTGCCACAATCTCACCTCCTTTAGAGTAAGAAAAAAGAACTCAATTCGAGTTCCTTCCTAAAGTTCATTAAAGTTATCAAGAACAGCCTGACAAACTGTTCTATCAATGTCGTCCATGTTATCTATTTCATTCCCATATCTATATTGGTAGATATATTCACCATCACGTTTTATTGTCAGAATTCTAATCCAAGCACCGTCTATATTTCTCGGGTCTGTTGTATCTTCACGGAGAAATTCACAAACGTAATGCCTATCACCAACCGTTCGAGTCATTATTTCCCACATCTTACTTTACCTTTTCCACGATATCTATTCCATATAAAACATTCAGGCAACTGCCATTTTCCCACTTAACTAAGAGTGAGCCAATGTCATCCACTCCAATAACTGTACCAAGTGTTCCTTTAGGAACTGGATGTGGATCATCCATTTTTACTAATCTAACCTTTGTACCAACCGGATAGATTGTCTTTAGGTTATTGAAAATTTTTGTGTCCATGTTATTCTCCAAACATATCGAATGCCCACTTGACAGCGTGACCAAGATCCGTAACAATTATTGATTCCATGTATATGCGATTAAGTCGGCATTCAAATAGTTCAAATTCTTCAAGGCTATCAACGATTTCGTAAATCTCAACTACTGTTTCTTTGTCTCCTTTGGATGCAACGATAACCCATTCCTTGTAAGGAATGATGCTTGCGGTTGTTGGGTAGATTTCATAGAGTTTTTCAAGTGTTGTTGTCATGGTTTTGTTCTCCTCTACTTTTGTTGTGTACATATTAACTCTAAAGGAGACTTATATCCAGTCATTAATAGATTATTTTGAAGATATATTTGATAATTATTCGTTTGCTAATATGGAAGTCGCTTCAGCAAAGGTCAAAGTCTGTCCATCACGCAATACCGTTACGTTATCATTTCCTGTTGACTCTATAAAACGTTTTACAATGACATCCACAAACTTCTCATCCAACTCAATGCCGTAACAAACCCTTCCAGTTTGGTCTGCAGCCATTAGGGTTGAACCAGAACCAAGGAATGGATCTAGGACAAGCGTCCCACGCATCGATGAATTTTGAATTGGATAGGCCATCAGAGGAATTGGTTTCATCGTTGGGTGGTCTTTACTTGATTTTGGACGGTCATATTCCCAAATGGTTGTCTGTTTACGGTCACTGAACCACTGATGTTTTCCCTTTTGTTTCCAACCAAAGAGACATGGTTCATGTTGCCACTGGTAGGGACTACGCCCAAGAACTAATGAGTTCTTCTTCCAAATACAACACCCACTGAGATAGAAACCTGCATCTTTAAATGCCTTTCGGAAGTTCAGTCCTTCCGTATCTGCATGGAATACATAGATTGAACCATCAGACTCCATATGTTTTTCTACTTGAGTGAACATATCAAAGAGAAACTGGTAAAAGTCACTATCAGGCATATTGTCATTGAGAATCTTTCCAGCTGTTTCTTCTACATTAACATTATAGGGAGGGTCAGTCACAACCAAGTTTGCCTTTTTATCACCTAACAGTTGGTCATACGTTTCAGCTTTAGTTGAATCGCCACAAATCACTCGATGCTTACCAAGTTGCCAAATGTCACCTCGTTTTGAAAAGGTCGGTTTCTTCAATTCCTCTTCAACATCAAAGTCATCATCTGATAGGTCTTTATCATGGACATTTGATAGGATATCGTCAATTTCTGGTGGTTCAAAACCAGTCAGGTCGAGATTGAAATCTGACTCCTGTAAATCCAAAAGCAAGTCCGCCAAAAGCTGGTCATCCCATTGACCGGTGATTTTATTAAGGGCAATGTTTAAGGCCTTTTCATCTTCCTTGGATAAATCGACAATGACACATTTGGCAGTTTCATAGTCTAAGTCCTTCAATACAGTTAATCGTTGATGGCCACCAATAACCGTCAAATCTTTATTGACGATGATGGGGTCAACGTAGCCAAACTTGAGTAGGCTTTGCTTAATCTTTTCATACTCCTTGTCACCCTTTTTGAGTTTTTTTCGAGGATTGTAAGAGGCTGGGTGTAGTTCAGATAATCGAATCTCTCTAATTTCCATTGTTGGTTGACTTGTCATTGGTTTCTCCTTTATAAAATCGTGATTGAATGTAACACGAATGGCTACAATATTTTCTATTTGGATTGGCATAAGATAAAAATAACCTACCACATTGTTGGCAAGTCAAATCTTCATATGCGGTTTTTGATTTATCGTGTTCGTCAGAATGAGTGGTCCACCAAACCTTACGACACTTATCCGAACAGAACTTCTTTGGTCTTCCAGTTTTTTGGATTGATAGTAGCTGATAACACTGTTGGCAGCGAAGTCCATCATTCTGGTCGGCTTTTGCCATCTGCTTTGTCGCAGCACCATGACCAAGCAATGCTGGATTTCGTTTACAGTATTTCTTAACGGAATCTCTAGACAGTCCTGTAGCCTTACCGATTAAGCCATAGCCAAGACCTTCTGCTCGCATTTTCCAGATTTGTTTGCGTTGACTTTCGTCCATTTGTTTTCCTTTCCAGCAAAAAAGGACTAAAAACAACTATTTTCTACATTGTTTCTAGCCTTTTTCACTATTTTATTACTAAAATGACATACTTGGGAACGCTACATCCCCACATTAGAAACGTGATAACGGTGGGAAGGAACGTCAAAATGAAGCGATTTTAATGTACCCGCTTGCGAATTTTGCGAAATTGCACGTTTGAGGGGGCGTCGGTCTTTGTGCCACAAGGGTTTAGAGATTTTGTCCCCCCTCCCCCATAGGGTTAAAAATTGGATACTTTTGTAACGAAACTCCAAGACTAAAATCGATACGTATACTCCACATATCGGTCAGTCGTCTTGGTCTTCCTGTCATGACAAGACTTACAAAGTGCTTGCCAGTTAGATTGATTCCAAAAGAGGTCTTGGTCACCTCGGTGGGGTTTGATATGGTCAACCACTGTTGCTTTGGTTAATCGACCTTTGAATTTGCATTGAACACAGAATGGATGAACTTTTAAGTAACGAAGTCGTACTTTATTCCACTGGGCATTGTATCCTTTGGCTTTGGTTGACTTGGTATCCAGTTGGTAGTTTGCTTTATGGTTCTCACAATACTTGTGACCATAAGGTACTAGGTTAGGACAACCATTTTGTTTACAAGGTGTGCTTGGTCTTCTTGGCATTTTTCCTCCAAAGAAAAAGCACAATTATTCTAGGTAATTGTACTTTACTAATCTATTTATTGCCCTACAAAACAACGTCCATTCTCTTGGAAAATTATTATCCCCCGAGCAATTGTAGGTTCTTCCATTCATGACAAATGATACATTCCACTGAGTACCATCTAAAATCTCCATCTCATTTGAATAATATTCCTTCCATTCAGATATTTTCACACGTTTTAATTGATTTAAGAAGAAAAATAATCGGAGATTGGAGATTGTTATTATCTCTGCTTCTGTCTCAGGAAATTTTTGGATACTTACCAATTTTTCTTCTACGTTAATGTCAATTGAAATCATCGGCAACATGAAACTAAAAAGTGATACGGTTATAGAGGATACTTGAGGATTGGGCATATGAATACTTTATTATTTTTCATTTTTTTAAACTATTTAATACTAATGTCTTTTATAATAGCTTTTCATATATTATATAATCAATCTTTATAAGTCCTTTTATAAATTTCTTTTCTACCATTTTCGATAAATTCCTGTTTAATATTTTTAATTCCATAAACAATAGTTTCAATAGGATAATATTCTTCAACTATATCTTGATATTCTTTTGCTTTCTCAATATCTATATTTCCATACATTCTTAATATATCTTCTCCAAAATTTGTTCCTATTTCTTCTTCACTATCTTCAAGTAAGTATATAAAATCACAATATTCATCTATAATTCCAGAATCTCCAAAATCAATTATTCCAGTTAATCTATTATTGCCATCTAACAATAGATGATTACAACTAAAATCATTATGGCATAAACACTTTTTACCCTCAAAAACTGTTGTTGCATTTAGTCTTTCCATAAAACTTTCTATATAATCTTTTTCTATATCAGTTAAATCATTATAAATAGTTTCACGCAACAATATATACTCTTCTAATACATTTTGTTTATTATCAATAGTACATTCACTAATATCTGTATAATCTAAACCGTGCATTTGTCTTAAAAAACTGGCAATATCTCGTTTTAACAAATTTTGTTCTTCTTCTGACATAGTAGAATAAATTTCTGGTGTTAAAAAAGTTCCTTTAATTTCTTTATAACCTAGTATAGATAATTCATCACTAATATACGAATATTCAATATTAGGAATTTTTACATTAGTTTCTAAATTTGTATTTAAAAAATTATATATTGCTTTTTCTTTTGCATAACCTTTTTTCTTATTAGTACTAAATTTTGTTTTAAAAATGTATTCATTATTAACTAAATATGCCACACTATCATAACCACTACCGATTATTTCAATACTATCTACTTTGAAATTATCAAAGTAATGCTCAATTAAATATTTCATTGCCTTAACATTTGTGGCATTATCATCATATCTATATTCCATTAAATAACAATCTTCTTTTTTGCCCTCGTGTAATTCATGTTCTGGCAAATCTTCAATAATTCTAAAACCAGATTTTTGGTATGCCCTTATTGCTCTTGGATTATTTTTATGAGGGTCTAAAATAACTGCATTAGCATTTCTTTCTTTTTTCAAAAATTCAAAAATCAATTTAATATATCTTGTACCAATTCCTTTACTCCAATAATTTGGCTCTCCTATAAATTGATCCATACCATAGACTATCTCATCAGTTTTTGGATAATGATAATCAGTATATAACTCATCATACATTTTATATATTTGTCCATATCCAATAGGAACATTGTTATATTCAATAATTACTCTAAAAACTTCATCTTCCCAAGGCTCTGTATAATGTTTTTTTAATGATTCTAATGTATATTTTTTATCTCTACCACCATAAAATTCTAATACTCTTTCATCAGTTAACCATTTTAACATCAAAGGAAAATCATCATCTATTAAAGTTCTTATACATATTTCATTTTCAACTATATTCATTTATTTATCACCTTTTTCATAATCATATACATATACTATTTCATCTTTATAATCATTTTTACCACCTAATTTTTCATATACATGGCAAGCTCTAGGATTACCTTTATCAGTTATTAAAAACATTTCAGAACAACCAATCTCTTTAGAATATTCCTTAATAAAAGATAATAATTTTGAACCATAACCTTTGTCTTGATAGTTAGGTAACATTCCTATTGAGTGTAAATAAAACATTGTTTTTCCATCAGGTCTTAAAAGTGTATAGCAATATGCAAATCCTATAATTTTATTATTTTCTTTAGCTATAAACCCAAATGAACTGGTATCATTAAGAAATCCTTTTAAATTATCAATATCAAAAACCATATTATCATCAATTAAAACTTCTTCCATCTGAATACTCCTTTACTCTCTCAATTATATCACTATTTCTCCCAAGGAAGATAACCTTTTGTGAAATGCCCAAAGCAAGTTGTCTTGGTGTAATCTACATTCAAGAGATCAAGTTCCTTAATGATACCTCGTGGTGTTAAATCATAACGCTCACGAATCATTCCTTCCAGTTGTTTTGCGGTGTAGCGACTGGTTCCAAAGGTTTCTACATGCACCGACACAGGTTCTGCAACTCCAATGGCGTAGGCTAATTGTACTTCACATCGTTTCGCATACCCTTCTCGAACAATATCCTTTGCAATCTTTCGTGCCATGTAGGCACCGGATCTGTCCACCTTGCTTGGGTCTTTTCCAGAGAATGCACCTCCGCCATGATGTGCAAAACCACCGTAGGTATCCGCCACAATTTTTCGACCAGTAACTCCAGCATCCGCAAATGAACCACCAAGTACAAAGCGACCTGTTGGATTGACTAGAACTTTGAAATCTAAATTCTGACGGTAACGAAGTGCTACTGACATCATAGCTTCAGTCACAATTCGTTTCACTTTGGCAAGGTCAGCCGTTTCGGTATGTTGGATGGAAACTAAAAAGGTATCAATCCGTTTCTTATCATAGTCGTAGGATACCTGTGCCTTAGCATCCTTTCCAAGTAAGGGGTGACCAAGCGACATCAGTTTCTCAAGGACTCGGGTTGCTAGAACATAAGGAAGTGGCAGGTACTCAGGAGTTTCGTCTGTCGCATAACCAAACATCATTCCTTGGTCACCAGCACCACCATTATCTACTCCTTGTGCAATATCTGAGCTTTGGAGCCCAAGTAAATTTGTTACTTGGACGTTCTTCAAACCAAGTGGCTCGACAACCTGACGAACAATGTTCTCGAGATTAAAGTAATGTCTTGTCGAAATTTCACCAGCTACTATAACCTGGTTATCTTTGATTAAGGTCTCAACTGCCACTCGACTTGATTTGTCAAACTTGAGACACTCCGTCAAAATGGCATCTGAAATCTGATCACAGATTTTATCTGGGTGTCCAACCGACACCTGTTCACTAGAAATAATCATAATTCCTCCACGCAAAAAGCCCAACCGTCTGGCTAGGCTTTGTGTTTATTTTACTGAATTTCTGCCTTCTTCGTAGGCTCGTTCGAGTGCTTTTTTAATTCCCCAAACTGGAATGTCGTAGAAATCAAGGTTATCGCTCCAGCGTTGTTCCAAGGTTTCAACTTGTAATTCCTCTTGAGCAATCCTTGTAAAAATCGCATCCAGTTTTTCTTGTTGGCGTTCTGTCATTGTATTGGTCTCCTCTTCTTTTGTTGTGTACATATTAACTCTAAAAAGGAGATATATCCAGTCATTACTGGGTATTTTTTATCTTTTTTGACACTTACAATTCTACCACAAATTTTGACAAAGTGAGGTCAATGTTAGGTCACACTTAGTGCAGGGGGAGGTTACTGGTAGGTCAAAGGTAGGTCAGGGAGAGGTTACTTCTCCAAAGAAAATCCCATTTTCATATACACTTCCCTAACATGGTCTAAGACCTTACGTCGCCAATTTCTAACAGTACTTCGACTAATATGAAACTCTCTCATCAAACTATCCCAATTACTATCTGTCTTAAGCATGGATTGCGCAAAATCATACAAATCTCCCTTTAGAAATTTTAAAGCCATCTCAAAATTATCAAGATCATTAGCCAATCGAATATACCGTTGCGATAAATCCGCCAATTGTTCCTCATTTTCCTGAATCATCTTCTCACGAAAATTCAGCGCAATCATCTCTGACCGTTGATTGATAGGTGTACTTTTAACTCTAGGTTCATCAGATTTTTCAAAAACGAGTGAACCAATAACCTCATTTTCTGTCACTGGTTTGAAATGTTCCAAACGATACTTTAACATCTCCAAGTCACTTTTGAGTTCATTGTAATTCGTCAGTATGTGCTCTGCCTTATCCATCTGCCCCTCCTACTTGTGCTTTAACTGCTTCAATCAGCCGTTCTTGTTGTGCATCTTTGTTTTCTAGTGCCTTTAGGATTTCTTCATCAATCGTTCCTTCAGTCACAATGTGTTGGATAACAACAGTCTCAGACTCTTGCCCCTGTCGCCAAAGCCGTGCATTCGTTTGTTGATATAGTTCAAACGACCATGTTAAACCAAACCAGACCAAGTGGTGACCGCCTTTTTGGAGGTTCAAACCATGACCTGCTCCAGCAGGATGAAGTAAGCCAACTGAAACATTACCTTTATTCCATTCACGAATATCTTCTTCTATTTTCAATACCCGACTCTTTACCTTGAGTTTTTCTAAACGACCCATAATCCGAGCCAAGTCATGTTTGAACCAATAGGCAACTAAAACCGGCTCTCCATTTGCGGATTCAAGGATATCTTCAAGGGCATCTAGTTTCTGTTCATGTAGTGGCACAACCGTATGATCATCTGAATATACTGCTCCATTCGATAACTGAACTAACTTGTTCGTAAGACTTGCAGCATTGGCAGCAGTTACTTCTAATCCATCCAACTCGGATAATACATACTCCTTCTTGAACTGGCTGTATTTCTCTTTTTCTTTATCTGTCATACGAACCAGTTTCTTGGTTGAAATCAGTTCAGGCATCTCCAGATAGTCTAATGCTTTCATGGAAATGGTAATATCACTAATCTTGTCTTGAATTTGACACTCCGCATAGTCCATGGGGATGTATTCATAGACAATATTGCCATTGCGACGACCCTCTTCAAAGTAACGACTACGAAACTCACCAATAAATCGACCAAGACGTTCCCCTCCGTCAATGACTTTAAACTCTGCGAACAAGTCCATTAGTCCGTTTGAACTTGGTGTTCCAGTCAACCCAACAATACGTTTCATATAAGGACGCATAGCCATGAAAGCTTTGAAACGCTTGGACTGCCATGACTTGAAAGAACTCAATTCATCAATTACTACCATATCCCACTTGAAATAGGGACTGCATTGTTCCACCAACCAAGGTAGGTTTTCACGATTGACGATATAGATATCCGCATCTTTCTGAAGAGCTACCTTTCGTTGCTTTGGTGTTCCCACAATTTTCGAATACCGTAAGTTACGCAACTCCGCCCATTGTTCAATCTCGTCACTCCAGACAGTATTTGCGACGCGCAGTGGGGCAATAACCAAAACCTTTGTGACTTCAAATCGGTCAAACATCAATTCATTCACTGCAGACAAGGTTGTTGCCGTCTTCCCCATCCCCATGTCTAGGATGACTGCTGCATAAGGGTGACCTATGATGAAGTCCTTGGCGACTACTTGATAGTTATGTAATGTCAATTTCATCTAGCACATCTCCAATCATCTCAATGTGGTCAAGAACATAAACCTTAAAACCTAACCGCTCAAACAGTTTATGCCTTGACACTTGTAACTTCCTTGGCTTTTGGTCGGGAGCCTTTACTTCCACCAAGCCAAACTTGCCATTGGGTAAAAACACTAGCCTGTCTGGTACACCAGAAAAAGATGGCGATACCCACTTAGGACAAATGCCTCCTCTAGCTTTCACAGACTTCACCAAAGCTTGCTCAACGTACTTTTCTCTCATCGTTCTAAATCCTTTCGTCAAATTGAAGTGTGTAGGTCTAGTGCAGTCATTTCCAAAACTCCTCTTATAGGCTTTTTTATAGTAATTTTTGCTTATAGGATAGTTTTAGAAAAGACCATAATAGACCTACACAAAATCAAAAAATGTCACTCATGTTGGTCGTTTTAATCATTTATCTGAAACCTCATTCAAAATAAGTTCCAACCATTCAGTCAACGACCTACACACCTAAATTAGTCCATCACCTCTCTTGTGGAGGTAAGGTGGCTAAAAATGCTGGTCACTAATCTAAGAAATCATAGCCATCATCAACCAATTTCAAACCAAGAATGAGGTTACCTTTACTTGTCCGTTTTCGTTTAAAACCTGCCTGATCAAGAGCAGAATAAAAATCGGTCGTACTGCGTGTATACTCCATGTTTTTGGCACAATAAGCACGATACTGACTGTATAGTTCTCCTGATTTTTCTGTCAACTGATCACCAACTTGACAGCAGTCACTAAGGAAGTGTCCTAACCAATCATTGGCCTCACGATAGGCTTTGACGGAAGAGGATACAGCAGTTGGTACTTTTGTTTTGAAGTTCGCTTTAATAGCTTTTTCTGCACCTTCTATAATCCAAGACATGATTGCTGGTGCTGCATTGTCGTACAGATAATCCGCAAAGTTTTTGATGTCAGAGCGACCAGTGATTTTGGCGTTAAACGGGATAACAAGCAAACGTCGCCAAGTTCCATCATCGTTCGCCCCTACTTTAGGCAGATGGTTGGTGTAAAGAACCAGCGTGTGTGATGGCACGAAGTGAAATGGATCCTTGTACTTTTTCTCAGCTTGGATTTCATCTGTTGAGGTAATCTGCTTAACAACGGCTGTATTGAGTCTCATCCCTTCTGCCATTTCAGAAGCAATGACCAGTCGTTTCCCTTTAAGCTCTGCAAGCTCAGGACTGACATTTCGCTTGTTTGACATGGTTAAGGCATCCGCTGATAATTTTCCTGAATAGCTCCCTAGCACACGAGCGATGGTGTTCCAAAAAGTAGACTTGCCGTTTGCCCCACCTCCGTAGGCAATAATCATATGTTCCTGATAGACCTTCCCGATGGCTGCCATACCAATAATTTCTTGAACATAATCAATCAATTCTTGGTCATTACAGAAAAAGGTAGCTAAAGTTTCCTGCCATAATCCCATTCCCTGATCACTAGGAGAGACTGCTGTCATTTTAGTTATATAATCTTCAGGATTGTGTTCTTGTGACCCATTTATTCCTTTTCGTAAATCATAGGTAGCCTCTGGCGTATTGAGTAATAAGTCATCACTATCTAATTCTGACAATTCTACTGAAAGCATTGGCTTAGCTGTGTTATATACAGCCATCAAATTCTTATAGTCACGATGTTTCATAACAAATTTATGGAACTCTTTAGCTGCTAGATAAGCTTTTAAATATTTCAACTGAAGTGGAGTTTCGACTGCATTTTCTAGACGCTTTCCACCAGCCTTAATGGTCAATTCATCAATACCTGAAGACTGAAGTTGCTTCACTGCAGATTCCAAGAGTGCATTCGCTTCAGCAAGTTGTTCATCAGTAAAGTGTACAACTGCCCCTAATGCCAACTGCTTGTTCTCACGCCAATGAGTTCCATCATAGTAAAGATAATCCGTTGCATTGGTATAAGCGAGCCTGTTCGCATACTCTCTTGCAAGAACTCCCGCTTCTCCAACATCCGAGTAATCATCTGGTTTTAATGTTTCTCTATTGAAAGCATCAGGAGCCACGTAGCCTTTAGATGTTTTTATAGTTCTGTTGTAGAATCGCACAGCACTACCCCAGATGGTATCTAACTCTGTTTTATCAAGTGGCGGTACACATTTCTGTGCCTGCTCATCAAAACCATCTCTTGCTTCTTGCGTTACACCTAAACGTTTGAGAATTTTCGCAGCAAATACAGACATCGTTGAATTACGACTGCCTTGCTGGATTGGTCCACTTGTAGGAGTATAGAAGTCTGCATCGAAATCTTCCTCGTCATCAATAGATACAGCTTGAAACAAATCTTCATCAATAATTAGCCATGAATCATGCCATATAACCTGTGCATTTGGATTTCCAAAGAAGAAACGTGCCGCATCCTTGGCATTATCATCAAAAAACTTGTATTGATTACAAAGTTCTTCCTTCATAGCTACGTAGACATCTTTATCAGTTACCTCATTGATTTGGAAGTAAATATGATATTTTGGTCTTGGAGCTTTTCCTGCCTTTGCCTGCATATGACTTCGACTAGTTACCAAGGCAAAATTGTAATCCGCAAAGATTTCTTTTAATCGCTCGACCGTCATCCATTCATCTGGATTTTCAGAATGGTCATTATCAATATCCATGACCAAAACGTCCGACTTAATGAAATTTGCATTTGAGCGTGTATTGTTTAAAAACAGCCCTGCCACATGGTCAAATTGCGCAACAGTTTGTAGCGATATTTCATCAGTAATAGTAACTTGATTGGGATAGACCGTGGTTGTCTGAACCCCATTCTGTCCTGAATGAGATAAGGTAAATTGCATTATGCACCCTCCATATTTTTGCAGTAATTTTAGAAATATATCTTCTTAACTTACTAAGTAAGAATCTGACAAATTTTTCCGCTCTTTCAGAAAAAAACATTCAAAAAAATAGAAGTTTCCTATTAAATTGCACAGGAAACTTTTTTGATATTCAAAAATTTTTTCAAATCTAACGGAAAAACATCACTTGGTTCTACTTAGTAATGTGTAAGAGGTATGTCTAAAAAAATCTCTTGCAAAGTGGAAAATTTAATAAAAACCTTACTTAGTAAGATAGGAGGACCCAATATGGCAAACGAACCATACATCGAACCTGATGATGATGTTGCTGATACTCTCATCGCTATCAGCGTCATCTCAAAACTACTCGCTCGGAAAATTATGGAGGAAGAAAACAATGAGCAAAATGAAAGAACTGAATAGACTAATTCATGATATGGAAGAAACCGCAAAGTACTACCTTCGCTTGGTGGATGAGTTCAAGAAACTCCTCACTACTGAGGATGAAACAGTACCTAAATCAAATCCACCAAAAAATGAACCACAAAAGGAAATTCAATTGGAGGATGTCCGTGCTGTACTTGCCACGAAAGCAAAAGATGGCTATAAGGAAGACGTCCGTGCTCTTCTAAATGCTTACGGTGCTTCTTCACTCTCAGCACTTGACCCAAAACACTTTGCGGCAGTACTTGAAGAAGCTGGAGGAATTGGTAATGACTAACCACGCCATTCTATCCGCATCTGCATCACATCGTTGGTTGAATTGCCCACCATCTGTTCGCCTCACCGAAGATTTACCAGACACAACTTCTGATTTCGCTCTTGAGGGTACGGATGCTCACGAGTTATGTGCTTATCTAGTCGAGAAAGCTTTGGGTAGGAATGCGCGTGATCCAACTGAGGAATTGGCATTTTATAACGATGAAATGCAGAATTGCGCTGAAGAATACCGCAACTATGTCATGGAACAAGTCGAGAAAGCCAAAGGCTACTCTCGTGTCCCTACAGTTCTTGTCGAACAACAACTGAACTTTTCCAAATGGGTGCCTGAAGGTTTTGGGACTGGGGATTGCATCATCGTGGCAGACGGACTTCTTCAGGTAATTGACTATAAGCACGGGCTTGGTGTTCTAGTTGATGCAAACCACAACCCGCAAATGATGTGTTATGCACTTGGAGCACTTGAGATGTTTGATGGACTTTATGATTTTGATAAAGTTACCATGACAATCTTTCAACCACGAAAACATAACATTTCTACCTTTGAGATGGAAAAGACTGAGCTGCTTGAATGGGCAGAAAACGAACTCGCTCCAAAAGCTGAACTTGCATTCAAAGGTGAAGGGGAAATGCAGTCTGGTAAACACTGCCAATTCTGTAAACTCAAGAATGCCTGTCGCAAACGTGCTGAGGATAATTTGGCACTAGCCAAGATGGAGTTTGCGGATCCAGCTTCCCTTGATAACGAGGACATTGCAGAGATTTTGCCTAAACTTGACCTGTTGATTTCATGGGCAAACGACATCAAAACTTATGCTTTAAATCAAGCAACAGATGGACATCCTATCCCAGGATACAAACTGGTTGAAGGTCGCTCTGTTCGTAAATTCTCAGATGAGTCAGCCGTTAGCCAAGCAGTGATTGAAGCAGGCTATGACCCTTATGAGAAGAAACTGCTCACTATCACTGCCATGACCAAACTCCTTGGTAAGAAAACCTTTAATGACCTGCTTGGTGGTCTTATCATAAAACCAAGTGGAAAACCAACTCTCGTTCCTATTGACGATAGCCGTCAAGAGATGAACCTAGCAAAAAATGAATTTAAAGAGGAATAACTATATGACAACTAAAGTAATAACAGGACCAAACACTCGCTTCAGCTACTTAAATGCCAATGAGCCAAAGTCGATTAACGGTAGCACTCCCAAGTATAGCGCCTCACTCATCATCCCAAAAGAGGATACAGTCACCATTAACAAAATCAAGGCTGCTATTGAGCAAGCCTATAAAGAAGGTGAGTCAAAACTCAAAGGCAATGGCAAATCAGTACCTGCATTATCTACTCTGAAAACTCCACTTCGTGATGGTGACCTTGAACGCCCTGATGATGAAGCTTACAAAAATGCTTACTTTGTAAATGCCAACTCGCCACACAAACCTGGTGTGGTTGACGGAAATCGTCAAGAAATCATTGATACTTCAGAATTGTACTCTGGTATCTACGGTCGTGCTTCTATTACCTTTTATGCTTTCAATTCAAATGGTAACAAAGGTATTGCTTGCGGTTTGAATAACTTGCAAAAATTGCGTGATGGTGAACCTCTCGGAGGACGCACTCGTGCTGAGGATGATTTTGCGACAGAAGACGATGATGACTTTTTGAACTAGAAAGAGAGAATTAAATTGATGATGTATACTATTTTAACTTGTACTATTATGGGCCTCTGGGTACTTATCGGACTATACTTCGGGTATATGACCATTAGAGATGACATTCGAAATGAAATTGAACGAAGGGCTAAACGAAAGAAAGAGAAACTTAGTCAAACACCACTCAGTCGAAAAAACAAATAGAACTCAAGGTGGCAGTACTTCTGTCACCTTTTTCAGAAAGGACGTACTATGCCAATTAGAGAACTCAGCATCGACATTGAAACCTATTGCGAAATTGACCTACGAAAATCTGGTGTCTATCGCTATGCGGAAGATGAAAGCTTTGAACTCCTTTTGTTTGCGGTATCTGTTGATAATGGACCAGTGACTGTTTACGACTTAACTAAGGAGAAATTACCACAAGATATCCTTGAGGCCTTGGTAGACGATAGTGTCATCAAATGGGCTTTCAATGCTTCATTTGAGCGAATTTGTCTATCCAATTGGCTCAAGAAATATCATCCTGATTTATTATTAGATGGATTTTTATCTCCAGTTTCATGGAGATGTAGCATGATTTGGTCCGCCTATTTAGGACTCCCCCTCTCCCTTGAAGGAGTTGGAACAGTTCTCAAACTCAAAGACCAAAAGATGAGAGAGGGTGCTGACCTCATTCGCTACTTCTGCGTACCTTGTAAGCCTACTAAGGTCAATGGAGGGCGAGTTCGCAACTTCCCTAATCACGCGCCTGACAAGTGGTCTACCTTTAGCGATTACAACAGACGTGATGTTGAGGTCGAATTGGCCATCAAGGAACGACTGAAAAACTTCCCAGTACCTGACTTTGTTTGGGATGAGTACCACCAGGATCAGATTATTAATGACCATGGTATTAGCATTGATTTGGATTTTGTCAAAGCTGCTATCAAAGTTGATGTAGAGAGCAAAGCTAAAATCCAAGAAGAGTTAAAAGCATTAACGGGTCTTGAAAATCCCAACTCTGTCCTGCAGATGATTGGTTGGTTGCGAGAACACGGAGTAACCACTGATTCTCTAGACAAAAAAGCTGTGAAAGAACTCCTCAAAACGGTCGATGATAAAACGGCACAAGTTCTCAAACTTCGACAGCAAGTTGCCAAATCAAGTGTGTCTAAATACCAGGCCATGATGAACTGTGTGTGTAAGGATGGTAGAGCAAGGGGGATGTTCCAATTTTACGGAGCAAACCGAACTGGTCGATGGTCTGGCCGTTTGGTACAGCTTCAGAATTTACCTCAGAACCATCTTCCTGACCTTGAGAAAGCTAGAGAACTTTTCGGAACAGGTGACTTAAATGCTACTGAGCTACTCTACGACACACAAGATACCTTATCTCAACTTATCCGAACAGCCTTTGTCCCTAGTAAAGGAAAGAAATTCATTGTTTGCGACTTTTCAGCTATCGAAGCTCGTGTACTCTCCCACCTGGCAGGAGAGAGATGGCGCAGTAACGTATTTGAACAAGGGAAAGACATCTACTGTATGTCCGCTTCTCAGATGTTTGGAGTACCAGTTGAAAAACATGGACAAAATTCTGAATTGAGACAAAAAGGGAAAATTGCAGAGCTAGCTTGCGGATATGGTGGTTCAGTCGGTGCATTGAAAGCCATGGGTGCGCTTGATATGGGACTAACTGAGGAAGAACTCCAACCACTTGTTAACTCATGGCGCCAAGCAAATCCGAATATCGTTCTCTTCTGGTGGGATGTGGACAGGGCGGTTATGACTGCTGTAAAGGACCTAATTCCAACATCTACTCACGGTATTAAATTTGAAGTAAGAAGCGGTATTCTATTCATTTCACTTCCATCTGGTCGTAAATTATCATATATCAAACCAAGAATTGGCGATAACCAGTTCGGTGGAGAGTCCATCACATACGAAGGAACTGGAACTGCCAGACGTTGGGAGAGGCTAGAAAGCTACGGTCCAAAATTTGTGGAGAACATTGTTCAAGCTATCAGTAGAGACATACTTGCGTTCTCTATGAAGCAACTAAGCTCAAATGATTTCAAGATTGTAGGCCATGTCCACGATGAAGTAATAATCGAATGTCCAATTGAACAAAAACTTGATGAAGTTGCATCATTAATGGGGATAGCACCTGACTGGTTGTCTGATATTAATCTTAGGGCTGATGGATATGAATGCTTTTTCTATCAAAAAGACTAGCAAAAAATCGCCACCTCGTAATTGAGATGGCGATTCTGTTATTTATTAAATTTGTTGTAAAGCTCTAACCCTTCTTTCTGAGTATTTTTTACTTTCTTATATCCAGCAGATTTCTGTACTCCTAGTTTTTCAAAGATTTCCTTATTCTCGTAACCATCAAATAACATTTCCAAAATATCTGGTGCTTGAAAATTTGATTCTGCAAGTTTTGCTTTCAAAAACTCAAACTGATCCATGAATAGATAAAGCTCAATGTCATCATCTATCATTGGTAAATCTTGTTTCTCTGTGAATGCTTCCCAAGATGAAATCTTAGGAGCATTTTTACTTGGCTTACGATAATCTTTAAGATAATCATTAACTGAGTTATTGTACCACCAGACCATCTGTTCATAGTCCTCTTCTGCGACTGGAACAAAGGCAGTTAGTATTGGAATACCCATAATACGACATTGACGAAACGTACCACGTAGCAAACCTGAATGGCGTGAATCCATGTAATAATCCTGCACGAACATGGGTGCTATTACTTCACTTTCAGTTGGTTGTACTCCAGTTGATGAAGATTGAGTTTGGCAGTAGTTGAAAAAGTTGACATTGATTGTCATGATAAATTGGCTTCCCAGTTAATACCGAAAGCACACATGACAAATCAAGGCATGCAAAAAATATTCTTGACCGCATAGTTACTTTCCTCTATGTTATCGGTCAGCTAACCTCACAGACTGACTGTGCACTCTCACACCATGACTTTGAGGTTCGCTATGATCAGTAGCAAATCACGGTATGAGATTACTTTTAGTCTAGTATCTCATGGAAAATAAAAAAGAAAATAGCAAGATTCTGACACGGTCAAAACCTTGCTATTATGCAATTTTCTCCTTAAAACACAGAAAATATCACCGAAATAATATAAAAATCGTGTCAACATTGTGACACGATTACTTGATAGATATTCCTCTTTTTGTTAAAAATTGTTTTGCAGCCGCTACAGATTGTCCTTGGAAATGGTTAAGTAGGTATTGGTAAGCCATATCTTCTTTATCACCATTTTTTATTTTAAAGTTTGAGAGCGATAACAGATGCTGATTAATAAAATCAGGTAGCTCAAGATACACCAATACCAATACAAAGAGCTGTAAACTACCACCCGTTCCTTTAAACAGTCGTTTAATCGTTGATTCACTGGAATCTACTGCTTCTGCGATTTGGGGGAAAGTTTCTTCTTGATAATCTTTTACTTTATTCATTGCTTCAGTGAAGTCATTTGGCAATTGTTTAAACAATGTAAATTCACGATTTCGTTGCTCCGTTTCAACTTCAAGCTTTCTTTCATCTATAGAATATTCAATCCCATGTTTGTATGAAATCTCAAATTTATACGAGCTAGGATGTAAAAGATATAAGGTAAAATCTTCTTCAAAACCCATTTCCTCATATTCTTTACGCTTAATGTCAAAAATAATCGCATACTCATCTAATTTCTCAAGAGCTGCTGGCGATATCAAAGGATACTTAATAAAGTACCAAACTACTTCTGGACTATTAATAACCACATGTCCGTCAACATAGATATAACGTTTAGAATCAATCAATTCTCGAAAATTACTATCGGAGGCATATAAATCAAACATTTGTTGTTCTGAAATAGTTAGAGTCTGATTGTGATTTACTTTTAGTTTATTAAAAGCATAATTGTTAACATATCGACCATCTACAAATTCCAAAACCCCACGAACTTCATCAAATCCTAATTCAATCAATCTTACTCTTGCTGACTGTTTTGAGACTTGGAAAAAATCTGCCAACTCTTCAATAGTAATTTGAAGAATATCTAGCATTCCAGTACGTTTGTTATTTTCTGCAATCTCAGTAATTAATTCTAATGCTTTTTTACAAAAAGTACTTCTTGGCATCAAAATTCTAGGTGGAACAACCTTCGCTTGTTTTTCTATCCACATTCTAGCGTTCTTAAAATCTTTATCTCTGGCTTTATAATCATCTTGCGAAAGTAAAAATTCCTTCATCATTATGTGAGGTCGATGTCTATAGTGATGATATGCCTCATGAATGAGTGTTAGGTTTTTATTCCCTTTCACAAATTTACTTGCATCATAAATCACCGTTCCTTCAGAAACAACTAAACTTTTGTAAGAATTGTAAGTATGGTCATATACCCTAGCTATTTCTGACCTAAAATGACTTTGACCACGAATGCTACCATCAGGGCTTAAGGGGCTTTCCAGCAATGTCAGTCCAAGGCTATTTATCGCAATTAGAGGGTCAATAGGTTGCGGTAACTTCAATGCAGAACTATAAAAGGTATTCAAAAATTGTTCTGCTTCTTCCTCGTACTTTGTTTGATACATATAGGGAAGTAACGTTGAATCAAGCTGTGTTTCACTATCAAACTTTACTTTTCGAAGTTCACCAATTTCTACTAGTGACATTATGACTTCATCATCAAAGAATAACAAATACTCAATCGTATGTTTTCTTTGGATATCTCTTATTTCTGTCTTCTCTTTACAAATAAACTCGAAATGTGTTTCTGAAGTCACATTAACTAATAATCGAATAGTTCGATAATCCTTTTTAAACGGAGTAACTTTAATATATTTTATGTTTGGAAGTTCTTTTGAGAACACTTGCCAGCTCTCAACACTGGTTTCTATCTTAGCTTTAATATCCAATAAAATATTACTATGAATATCTGACTTAATTTGATTTATAAATTTTCTTTTAATATATTCTGTAATTGGCATCTTACAACCTCAATTTCGTTGCTTTATAATGCAACATAATGTTGAGAATATTATATCAAAAATTGTTAAAAAAATCAGTACATTATTCTATTACAAGAAAATTTGTGCTAATGTTACTTTAGATATGATTGAACTACTAAAACCAGAAAAACGATTGATCAAACGATATATTTTACATATATAATGGATGAATACTAAGCAGATTTTGCATCTGAATGTTCTTTTGTTGCAAAGTTTGATATTTTTGATATAATTGTTGCATAATAAAGCAACAAAGGTGGTGCGTCATGTTTTCTGGAATTCGTCTTAAAGAAAAAAGAATTGAGAGAAAATTTAATCAGTCTGAAATTGCCTATAAATTAGGTATTAATAGAGCTTCATACAATAAGTGGGAGTCAGGAAAGTCCACCCCGAATCAAAAAAACCTTACTGCTCTCGCCAAAATCCTAGATGTCCCGGTCACCTATTTTGAATCTGAATACAATATCGTCAATAACTATCTTCAGTTATCTCCTGACAATCAGGCAAAAGCAGAGGACTATGTAGAAGATCTTCTACTTTCACAACAAACCTCTAACGTAACTCCACTCTTCTCAGTCCAAGTGCTATCAGATATCCAACTCTCCGCTGGTCTCGGAGAAGGATTCTTTGACGAGTTTGAAACTGAAACAGTCTACTCTGATGAGGAACAATACGGCTACGATATCGCCGCATGGATTGAGGGAGATTCTATGGAGCCCGTTTATAAGAGCGGTGAAGTCGCACTTATTCGTTCAAACGGTTTCGACTATGATGGTGCGGTCTATGCATTATCATGGAATGACTCTGTCTATATCAAAAAACTCTACCGTGATGAGGATGGATTTAGAATGGTCTCCTTGAATAAGGCCTATCCAGAGAAGTTCATCCCTTATGAGGATGAGCCAAGAATTGTTGGTCTAGTTGTGGGACACTTCATGCCTGTAGAGGGGGTATAATCATGAAGCTAAAGGATATTTTAGAACTTGGAATGTATGGTTTCAACCCCGATTGTAAAGTTGAAATATTCAATATGGACAACTTTGAAGAACGACTAGAAAATGAAGGATTCGATGAAATTCTAATTCCTCAAAATGAGGATGCTAAAATCTATCCTTACGCTTTTTTGATTAAAGATTCTATTTTAATTGCTATGACCGAGGAGGATGACAATACCAATGAACGTTAAAGAAATGATTTACATCAAAGACGAACGTATTATCTTTACCCCTGACAAATTTGAATACGACATCACAGATTACATCGGTGAACTTATCGAAGAGCTAGAAAAGCTCAAAAGGAGATAATCCTATGGGCTATATAGACTATTCTATTGAACCTCAAAGTGACATAGCCTTCCTCGATATGAAGTCCTTCTACGCTTCGGTAGAATGTGTGGATAGAGGTTTGCATCCTCTCTACACATCACTGTGCGTCATGAGCCGTGCAGACAACTCGGCAGGATTGATTCTCGCTTCTTCTCCTATGTTTAAGAAAGTCTTCGGTAAAGCAAATGTAGGTCGTTCCTACGACTTGCCATTTGATATCAACACTCGAAAATTCAGCTATCAAAATGCATGGAAACAGGAAATTGAGGTAACACCGAAGTATAAATCGTTTATTGAACACTGGGCAAAGCGTACACTCATCGTTCCTCCTCGAATGGACAGATATATTGAGAAGAATCTAGAGATTCAGCGTATCTTTCAAGACTATGCTGCTCCAGATGACATTCTCCCCTATTCAATCGATGAAGGCTTTATTGACCTTACTAGCTCACTCTCTTACTTTATTTCTGATAAGTCAATGTCAAGGAAAGATAAGTTAGATAATATTTCGGCTATGATTCAGAGAGATATTTATCGTAAAACAGGTATTATTTCAACTGTTGGAATGAGCAATTCCAATCCTCTTCTAGCTAAACTAGCTCTAGATAATGAAGCTAAGAAAACTGCTACAATGAGAGCTAACTGGTCATACGAAGATGTAGAAACCAAGGTATGGGCCATTCCAAATTTAACAGACTTTTGGGGGATTGGTAGTAAAACCGAGATTAACTTACAAAAACTTGGTATTCATTCAATCAAAGAACTGGCCAATTTCAATCCTGATATTCTCAAAAAAGAATTCGGTAAAGTCGGTGTTCAACTTTGGTTTCACGCCAATGGAGTTGATGAGAGCAACGTCCATGAACCCTATAAACCAAAATCACGAGGATTGGGTAACTCACAAGTACTTCCTAGAGATTACAGAACCCAAAGAGAAATTGAAATCGTATTAGCTGAAATGGCTGACCAGGTTGCTAATCGACTGCGTTCAGCCCATAAGAAAGCAACTGTTGTTTCAATCCATATTGGCTATTCTAGGACTGAGATGAATAAATCTATTAATGCTCAGAAAAAAATTGAACCAGCAAATCTCCCCAAAATAATGGTGGGCCATGTACTTGGATTATTCCGAAAGAAATACATCTCTGGTGCAGTGAGACAAATTGGTGTATCTTATAGTGGTTTTGTAGATGAAAACTATACCCTACTATCACTATTTGATGATGTAGAACAAATTGAAAAAGAAAATAGACTTCAGACAGCAATTGATGTTGTCAGAGAACAGTTTGGCTTTTTAGCTATTCAAAAAGGAACAGTCCTAACTGAAGGTTCCAGAAATATTGAACGCAGTAAACTTATCGGCGGTCATTCCGCTGGTGGATTGGAGGGATTAAAATGATTGACCGTTCATACTTACCATTTCAATCAGCAAGAGAGTACCAGGATACTAAGATGCAAAAATGGATGGGCTTTTTCCTATCTGAGCATACATCAGCACTCACTGACGATGCAAACAAAGTAACGTATATGTCAGATTTGTCACTGGAGAAGAAATTATTACTCCTCAGTCAGGTGTATGCTGGGCAACTGAACACGCGCATTCATGTAGTTGAAAAAAACAATCGAGTTTCCTATACTGGAACAATACCAAGTCTGACCAAAGATTTCATATTAATAAAAACTACAACAGGTCACATTAATTTGAAATTAAAAGACATTGTTAGTATTGAACTTGTAGAGGAGGTGCTCTATGAATCAGCTTGAATTTCAGCGTAATCACCTGCAAATGGACTATTATAGCGAGAGCTACCAAGATTTTGAACGTGACTTCTACCGCTACTCCAACATGAATATTCCATTGACCTTTCTGACTGATGATATCCTCAAAACAATGGCAACTTCTCGTAAGAATTACTTTGTCCTAAATAAGGAAAAGGCTAGAGATAATCGCGATCACTTCTTCATATTTGAAGTAAGAACCTTAGAAGAGAATCCACTAATCTATCATTATACATATAAGAAAACTACAACATATTTAGCAGAAAAATAGGAACTGTTCAATTGACTGTTCCTGTTTTTTATATTTTTGTTATTTATTGTTCAATTGAAAATTCCTTTTCAGCTTCTAAATTAATGCCATACTTCTTACCAAAATATATTGGGTAATTATCTGTAATCTTTTCCACTATTGCGCCACTATTTATTTTAAGCTTTTCTATAAAAACATACCCTATGTTTAATTCTTTCCTTCTGAGGAAAATATCAATACATCAATGTAAGACAATAGAGACTAAGCGAGTACATCTATGGCTCCTCAGTTAGCTGATTATACTCAACCAGCCATTTTCTTTGGACAATACTCTCAACAAACCGCTGATCATGGGAAATCAAGAGCACACTTCCCTGGTATTCCTGCAAAAATTTCTCCAGAGCTTCTATGGCTGTAATATCCAGATAGTTTGTTGGCTCATCTACTATCAAAAGATTTGCATCCGATAACAAGACCTTGGCCAAAGAAAGTCGAACACGTTCACCACCAGACAGATTTGCTACCTTCTGCTGGGCCTTATCGTAAGAAATCCCCAACATGCCTAAAAGATTGAGAACCGTTCCCCTGTCTTGAAGCGACGTTGAGCTAGCATTCACAAAGGCTGTTTCTTCTTCATTGAGACTTGTCAAATCCTGGGAGAAATAAGCAATTTTTAATTTTGGATTGTAATAGCCTTCTAATTCTTTTGAAATCAATTTCCGAACAAAACTTGTTTTCCCAGTACCATTTGACCCAACCAAAGCTAGCTTGTCTCCAAAAATCATGCCAAGCTGAGGAAAATCAAATAAATACTTTTCTCCAATCCAGAGCTGACCAGCCTGCAAGCGAAAGAGACTGTGAAGACCCGTATCTAAGGCACCTTTCGCTTCCATCTTTACCCACGCTTCCTTTCTGGGTTGTTCAACCTTGTCCAAACGCTCTATCCGTTTTTCCAAATGCTTGGCAGTCTTGGCCATAGACTTGGCTTGACTATCATAGGAACCCATCATAGCACTAACCTTCCACTCAGACGATGAAACACCTTTCTTTTTCTTCCCCATCTTCTGAGACTTGACTTGGCGTTCATGTTGGGCTTTTTTCAGTTGGGCAACTTTTTTCTGATAGGTTTCATAGGCCTGCTGCTGTCCTTCTCGCCTAGCTCGGCGACTTTCTACAAACGCCTCGTAATTTCCTAGATAAACCTGAAACTTTCCTTCTTCTAAATGCCAAATGTGACTGGCTACTTGATTGAGAAAATGCCGATCATGACTAACAACTAGTAGACTACCTCGATAGCGTTTGATTTGTTTGATTAGCTTTTCCTGGTGTTCTTGGTCCAGATTAGCTGTCGGCTCATCCAGGATTAACAACTGTGGTCTTTGGGCAAAAGCCTCTTGAATAGACTTCCAAACTTGTTCCCCACCTGAAAGCGAGCTCCTTTCCTGTAACTGGGGTACATAGGCCCAGTCTACTTTTACCTCAATTTGACCGGCAAAATCCCTATCCAGTCCTAGTAAGATTTTCAAAAAAGTAGACTTGCCAACACCATTATTTCCAACCAAACCAACCTTTTGACCAGCTTGAAGGCTCAACTGCTTGATTGTGAACAATCTACGCCCTGCAATTTCCTTCTCTAATTGAATACATTTTATCATTTCCATATAGACCTCTTTTCTTCACAAAAAGGGCTTCTATTCTTCAAAAAATGACACAAGAAAAAAGTCATGCAAAACATGACCTTTCCCTATGGAAAAAGTCACACGAATAGCAAGCCCTTATGAGCAGTCTTACCCCTTGTATCGTCGGTTAATGCAACCTCATACAAGTTTTAAGAACGACTAATAAGTAGCTTAATTATTCATGTAACTTCACCTCACGTATTTTATATTTTTATTATAAACAAGTTCAATGAATTTGTCAAATCATTAAAACGCCATGTATCATACAATACTATTTATAGTTACTAAAAATAACCGTAGGAAAATTTAAGTGTTCAAAATTTTCTTCAAGATTAAGAACGGATTTTATCTGAGCTATATTAATATATTTTCAAAAAGGAGTAAATCTGTTAGTGCTATAAAATCTCACTAATAATGATATTTTTCGCTGAACGTTCAAAATTTTGAACAATAATTTTATTGACTGGATAATCAACTATTAGTCTATCAAAATACTCCGAAAATTCCTAATGTACTATTGTTGTCATTCTACTTTTCCTCTTCATCATTAATAAGTAAACAACTTGCTCTCACTTATTATATTCGCAAGTCAAAATAAATTTTCGAATTTTTTTCAAAAAAAGTTAAGTTGTATTATATCAATTTCTATACACTCACTTCTATCGACCATTCAGGCGATATTAAAGGTGGGTACGTTTCTATTCCCACAAACTCCTTGTTAATGGAAACAAACACGTACCCACAGGGTAAATGGAAATAGATTTTGATAATTTCTAGCTATCACTTCTACACACTCAAAAAATTTACTCACTCTAATACTTCCCCACCCCAAAGCAAAAAGCCTTGCAATCAAGGCTTTTCATTATCCCTTTCGTTCAAAGGTTTCTAGGCTTTTACGAGCAGAGCAACACACTCGACGTGGCTCGAGAGGACAGAATGAATGTCATTTATGTATGTCCGTTCTCGGAAACATATCCACTGCGTTTTTGGCACTATTGGTAGGCGGGAACATATCCACTATATCCGTAGCAAAACACATTATGCTCATAAATTCACCGACAAATTGGAATTTGTCGGCTTCGTGTTATGCTCACGATATACAAATTTCGTATTACTCGCATATACGCTATAAACCCCCGTACTTCTTCATAAATAGTTCAGGTGATATAAGCGCATCAGCATTTTCATTAATTTCCTCTATACTCCAGTCCCACCATTTGACACGAAGCAGGGTTTCAATCATCTCCTTTGAGAAGCGGTAACGCTTGATTCTCGCAGGGACACCAACGACGACAGCAAAAGGAGGAACATTTTCCAGAACCACTGCGCCCGAGCCGATTATAGCACCGTCACCGATGCTTGTCACAGTGGAAGCATTGATGAATGCATGTGCGCCGATATAAACATCGCTACCTATGGTCATAGGTTCTTTGCTGTAAGCATAAGGGTGTTTCGGGTCCTTTCGCAGCTTTTCATGGAATATAGCCATACTCTCTTCATTGAAGAAGTTTTGAATATCGTCGCTTACAAAGGTCATGTTTAACTGATGGTTCACATGGATCTCTGCCGTGCCGTTAATCGATGTAAATTGGCCGATGCTCTTGATATACCCGTTTTTGCAAGCTCCTACGACACCGTCTCCAAAATACGTTTGCCTGCCAACGGGGACATTGAAGCACATTCGTTCAAACGGAAGTTCGCCTCCCTCATCGTCAAACGTCAGATAGTCATTAGCGTATTGAAACGACTTGCTCTGTTCATCGGATAAAAAGTCGGATAAGTCGTCATCGTTTACAGCAACAACATAATGATATTGAGGGTCAACGCGATCGTCAACACGAAATTTAAAAGGTTTTAATGCACGAAGCAAACGGCGTGTCGGAACACCCCATACAACTACCTCGCGTCCGTTGAGATAGCGTTCTAAAACTTGTTCAAGTCTGGTTTTCATAAGTATCTACCTCCCAAAATATGTAATCCCCAGTTCAAAACTGCCCGACAAATTACTATTTATCAGTTATTAAACAGGTAACTTTCATTTCACGTTTTAATACATCTACACATATGGATCTAAAAGGAGTTTCTTTGTCCCTTTTTTATTTTCCTCATCAATTATTAATACACAAGTCAATTTATCTATCAACTTTTTGAGCGTTCCCCTGTCTTTTTCAAATCCACCATTTGCCATCTCACGCTGTTTACCGGATATCGGGCAATGGCAATAAACATTTCCTTTGAAATTGTGAACAACGTTTTTGTAATCCCCAAGTAAACGTGTTTCTTCCCCATCTTTCCACATATTTCGTATATCAATGACTGGTTTTATTCCATGGTCATCCCATAGATTCATCATCAATCTGTCAAACGTTGCTTCACAACTTCTTCTAGAACATCTTCCTATTGTTGTTGTGAAAAATTGGAATGGTATGAATAATGATGCGTATGAATAAAATCATCCCACGATTGGATAACTTCATTTTCATCACGCAAATCAACTATTTCTATTTCTTCAAGATTTCTATCTTTCACCGCACCCCACGCTTTTTTCAACATCGTAATAGCTTCAACATCACTCTTGGGTGCGCTATATCCAAAAATAGTAACCATATATGCTACCTCTAACGCATTATTCAATGATTTCCATGACTTTGATATAGCTGTATCACTAGAATAATCTTTATTCTTTATTGGAAATAAAAGTTTTGTGGGTCAGATACTAAAAAACCGCAGTCAAGACGGAAAATCATCTCATTCTTCAGTCTTTTCACCAGATCTTTGGTGAATGGGATTCGTTCAGAGATCCTGGCAACCAAAGAATCGACCATGGCTGCACAGTTGAGCTCAACAGGCCTGCCAACACGCGTTTTTTTCGATAACTGGTGAAGCACTGGTCCGATATCAATAGCTGAAAAAAGAGCATCAAATCGTTGGGTAGGTTCTAAATCATATAAATCTTGCAGGTCAAACAGGCTTTCTTGTCGTATAATAGGCATAGGGAGTCTTCCTCCAGTCTTTGAGTTTTGTGTCATTACTTACTCATTTCGACATTTTGGGGAGGTACTCCTTTTTTTACGTCTCAAAAGCCTTGGGGCTCTAAGGGTTAAAATTACGAAATTGATTCATATTACAATTTAATCCATTATCCACACATTCCGCTCAGCATCGACCGGAAGCACCTTCCAGATTGCTTGTATCACTCCTTCAACGTTAAACTGAACAGTTTGTGTGCTTTGTTTCAACCACTCGGGATTTGTTTGTCTATACAAGAGAAACCTTTTGCCATTCACAACTGATCACAAGTTGGCCATCCTCTATATGGCTCGAGTTGATGGCATTGATGTCTTAAGCTGATTTTTAACCCTTTCGTTCGCGGGAACGTAT
This sequence comes from Streptococcus porcorum, assembly GCF_053203725.1. Taxonomy (NCBI): domain Bacteria; kingdom Bacillati; phylum Bacillota; class Bacilli; order Lactobacillales; family Streptococcaceae; genus Streptococcus; species Streptococcus porcorum. The sequence continues at coordinate 61,207 of NZ_JBRUDG010000010.1, forward strand.
CAACGGTATTTTGATTATTTTTTAAGAAACTGATATATGGGGGAACATATCGAAGCAATCAA
>NZ_JBRUDG010000011.1:0-58712 GCF_053203725.1 Streptococcus porcorum
TTCAGGAACTTTGAAAACTTTAAAAAACGGATTTTGATTGCCTTGAACATAAAGAAAGAGAGAACGAATTTCGTCCTCTCTAGGTGTTAGCTTTTCATCTACCCACTACAGTTGACAAAGAGCCAAAATAATATACTATTAATCTATAAAAATAAACGTACACTAAAAAGCTCTTTAATAAAGAGCTTTTTAGTGTACGTCTAGATATAAGACTATTAACGACGAATTTCTTTGATACGTGCAGCTTTACCTTGCAATGCGCGTAGGTAATAAAGTTTAGCACGACGAACTTTACCGTAACGGATAACTTCAATTTTGTCAACACGTGGTGTGTGGATTGGGAATGTACGCTCAACACCTACACCGCTAGAGATTTTACGAACAGTGTACATCTCTGAGATCCCTTGACCTTTACGTGAAATAACAACACCTTCAAAAATCTGGATACGTTCACGAGTTCCTTCGACAACTTTCGCGTGAACACGAACAGTGTCACCTGGACGGAATGATGGGATATCAGTACGAAGTTGACCTTCAGTCAAACTTTGAATTAATGGATTCATTTATTTTTCTCCTTCTCTTACCAATCTTGAGAGCCTATCGTCCCAGCGGATTAGCCGTTTTTCGTGTGTCCATTACACACTCTTAATATCTTAGCAAATTCTTTTTCACTTGTAAAGTTATTTAAAGTAAAATTCCTAAAAAAACAAAAACTAACCCTAAAATATACGTCAAACTACAATAAAAGATAAAATGATACTTACGATTAAAGAGAGAGAACAATTCATAATTCAAGGTAGAATAAGTTCCTAAACCTCCTAAAAAACCTGTTACTAAAATTGTTCTCCAGGTAGTATTAGAAAGGTGTTTTGAAAAATACCCTATCAAAAAAGCCGCTAATAAATTGGCTAACAAGGTCCCCAAAGGGATAGAAAATTTAGGATTTATCAGACCAAGGTAATATCGTACAACAGCTCCAATACCACAGGCAAGAGCCAGTAACACTACTTCCATTTTCTCAACTCCAAATATATCCTAGCACAGTAGTGCGCAAAGAAGGCTACGCCAATTCCTCCGACGACATAGAGTGTTGCATACCACAAAAATGTCATATAATTTTTATCCAACAAAAACTGCACAAGGTCAAAAAGAGGACTAGCAATCGTCGTGAAGCCACCCAAAAATCCAACTCCTAAAGCAGTTAAACTATCTTGGCTCCAGTTTTTTAATGGTAAAAGGGTTTTAACAAAGAAAACCAACAGGAAAATTCCAACAAAGTTAATAATAGCTAGAGAGAGAATACCTGGAAACAAGCTCACTAAAAAATAACGTAAAACTCCTGCTAAGCCAGCTAGGATAAATACATGTAACAGTAACCTAATTTGCTTCATCACTTTAATTTATCAGCTTGAAAGTCCCTTGAATGTTTCATTATGTCTGAAAACGTTCCAAGTAAACAAGCTTCATATTCCTTATTAGTAACCAGCTTAGCAATCTTATTTAAGACTGCTTCTTCTCTAGATTGATCTAGAATTGGCATCTGATTTGCTTTTTTATAAGCCACCACTTCTTGAACAAGGTCCATTCGTTTTTCTAACAAAGCCACAAGTTCCTTATCCACTTGATCGATCATCTGACGTGTCTGTTCTAAATTCATTTTTTTCCCCTTTTTCATTCTTTTATTTTTAATCAACTGATACAATAAAGCAAAGGCCACCACAATACCAATGATGGCTAAGAGTTGTTCTTTATTGCCTTTAAATAGAGCATCCCCGCCATAAGCATATAAAGCTGATGCTGGTAGCATACCAAGAAATATTGCACTTAAGATTTCTTTACGAGATAGCTTCAGCTCAATAGCCGTGTAATTCACCAAAAAGGTTGGAATAACTGGAACCATGTAGCCCAAGCTCAAACCCAATACTGGATTTTTAAAATGAGATAAATCATCCACAACATGCCCTGACCTTCTGCTATTTTGTGCTAAATGCGTCTGTTTTAAAATCTGTAAACTTAGGAAATTGCCAAGCATACCACCAAATATATTAACAACTAGTCCAATAATAGGTCCAAAAATTAAACCATTTGCAATGCAAATAACGGAACTAGAAAAAAATGGCACAGCAGACATTAAAGCTGTTAAACTGAGTAATAAAAGGTAATCAAATAGAGTCGGAGCTCTAAACATCTGCTCTAAACGACTAGGGCTTTCTCCTAGGTGTAATAAAAAGACGAAATCATCGTGATAACGCAACATTAAGAAATAAAATAAGACAAAAATGCCCCCTACTCCTACTGAGCTTAACCACCAATTTAATTTTTCTTTTCGTTTTAGTTCGTTAAACAACGCTTTCATATTACCCTTTATCCATAGAAAAAGAGGATCGGGATACTCTTCACTTTCTGAAAACTATCCTTAACCTCTCCCCATTTAATCCATTTAAACCAACCACTCTTGTTATCATCTGATGATCTAAAATACCTTCAATCTCAACGAGTTATGGTAATTTGGTCAATAAAGACTCTGCGAATGCTTCTAATTTAGCAATGTCATCGTCTTCTGCTGCTAAATCAACTTTAACAGAATCAGCTCCTTTAGTAGCACCTGTACCTGCAAAGGCTAGTTCAAAGTCATCCACCGACTTACAAAAATAATCATAGAAAGTATCACCTGAGCCAACAACTCCATAAACCTTACCTGTTAAGTCAAGGTCCTTTAGATCCTCATAAAAATCAACGATTTCATCAGGAAGATCACCATCACCATATGTATAACTTGCCACAACAGCAATATCTACATCTTGAAATTCATCAGCGTCGACAGTTGTACACTCATCTACATCTACATCTACGCCCAACTCACGAAGTTTATCGGCGACAATATCTGCAATTTCTTCTGTGTTACCTGTCATGCTAGCATATACAATTTTTGCTAAAGACATAAGGTCCTCCAAAATTTAATTGGTTTTATTGTAGCATAATTTTTTGATTATTCCAACTCATTTCCTGACACCAGATAGGCTTTTTCGAGTTTACTTAGTAGCAGTTCTTTTTCTCTCTCACTTGCAAAACTTGCATTAATCGCAGCTTGATTGAACTGATAAAAGTCCTTTTTTCGAGTGCCAAAATACTTATTCCACAGTTCATATTCTTTTGTGAGATTAGTATCAGAAACAGTGCGATTGTCCGTATTGATGGTGATGTTAGCACCTGCTTGGTATAAGGGGAAATAAGGGAAGTCGTCTATTGTTTTTGCCGCTTTTGTTTGTAAATTACTGGTTAAACACATCTCAGCAGTTGCCCCCGCTTTTACAAATTTAGCAATGGCATCTGGATCTTTTACTAGAGCTGTACTGTGTCCAAATCGTCTAATCCCTAATTCTATTCCTGTTAAAATATTAGAAACACAGCCACACTCTCCTGCATGGAAGGTCATTGGCAAGCCTAAATTCTGAGTTTGTTGGATAAGGTTTGATAGCATCTCTGTGGGAAAATCTGCCTCATTGCCGGCAAAGTCAAACCCCACCAAACCTTTCTTTGCTAGGTGAATGATATTTTCAAAAATATCCAAGGTTAGAGAAGGATCTGACTGTTTTAAACCGCAAACTAATACTCTTGCCACAATCCCAAAATCTTGCTCTGCCTTTTTTAAGCCATCTAATACCGCCTCAACTGTGTCAGATGCACTCAGACCTTTATCCATGGAAAGCTCTGGAGCAAACCGTACTTCAAGATAAATCACATTTTCCATGGCCGCTTGCTTTGCCACGTCATAAGCTGCTAAACTTAAGGCCTCTTTACTTTGTAACAAGGGACGAATAAAATCAAAAGTTTTTAAATAATCCATCAACGACTCAATTGTTTCAGGCGCTGTAATCAATGATTTTAACTCTTCGTCGTTTTCAGGTAAATCAATCATAGCTAAATCTGCTAGCTGACGGATTGTCTGCATTGATATTGAGCCATCTAAGTGGCAATGGAGCTCTGCCTTCGCCAGTTTTTGTAATGCCAAGTAATCCACATCGCACTCCTTTAATTTGAGATTTTTTCTATCTTATCACATTTTTCTTGAAATTCAAGTTAGTTTGTGCTATTCTTTTGACATTTCACGATGAATAAAGGAGAAAAATATGACATCTTATACATTACCAGATATTTGGGAAAATCCTAGTCAAATGGGAGGGGCATGGGGTGGTCTCAACCAACCTACTGCTGGAAGTCGTTTTGAACAACATTTACCAAAGGGTGAAAAAACCTTTCAACTTTATTCCCTCGGCACTCCTAACGGTATTAAAGCTACTATTATGCTAGAAGAATTAAAAGAACTTGGTTTAAAGGCTGATTATGATCTTTACAAGATTGCAATTGGGGAGGGGGATCAATTTGGATCAGATTTTGTCTCCATTAATCCTAACTCAAAAATACCTGCACTGCTTGATCAAGAATCGCAAACCAGAGTTTTTGAATCGTCCTCCATTTTACTCTACTTAGCAGAAAAATTTCAAGTTCTTCTCCCCAAAACATTAACTGAAAAAACAGAAGTTCTTAATTGGCTCTTTTGGCAAACAGGTGCTGCTCCCTTTTTAGGCGGTGGGTTTGGGCACTTCTTTCACTATGCCCCTGAAAAACTAGAGTATCCTATTAACCGCTTTGCTATGGAAGCCAAACGCCAACTAGATTTATTAGATAAAGAATTAGCTAAAAAACCTTATATAGCTGGAGAAGACTATAGCATTGCTGATATCGCTATTTGGTCTTGGTATGGCCGTTTAGCTCAAGATAACATCTGGGATAAAGCAGGGATTTTCTTGGACGTCAAAAGTTATAAACATTTGCAAGCATGGACCGAAAAAATTGCGCAACGTCCTGCTGTTCAACGTGGGCTAAATGCCAATTACAAAGAAATTAAATAAATAAAAAGAGGTTTTCAATCACTTGAAAATCTCTTTTTATGTATCTGTGTTATAATGGTTAAAACAAATGTGTGAGGTAACTATGCCAATCTTTCAAAATATTTTAGAAAAAATTAAAACTTATGACACCATCATCATTCATCGCCATATGCGTCCTGATCCAGATGCTCTAGGAAGTCAGGTAGGATTAAAAGAAATTATCCAGCATAACTTTCCAACTAAAACCGTTAAGGCTGTAGGTTTTGACGAACCTACACTGACTTGGTTAACACAAATGGATAAGGTTTCAGACGAAGATTACTCCGATGCTTTAGTTATTGTAACTGATACTGCTAATCAACCTCGCATTGATGATAACCGTTATACAACTGGGGCATTCCTCATCAAGATTGATCATCACCCTAATGACGATGTTTATGGAGACATTTGCCATGTAGATACATCTGCTTCTAGTGCTAGTGAGATTATCACAGATTTTGCTTTTTCAACAGGGCTCTCTCTAAATGCCCAAGCTGCTCGGTTATTATATGCGGGTATTATTGGAGACACTGGTAGATTCCTATACCCCTCAACTACTGCTAAAACTATGTCCATTGCAAGTCAACTACGCCAGTATGATTTTGACTTTTCTGCCCTAGCAAGACAAATGGATTCTTTCCCTTATAAGATTGCTAAATTACAAGGCTATGTTTACGATCATCTTGAAGTGGATGACTGTGGTGTTGCGCGTGTTATCTTAACACAGTCCTTTATGAAGGAACAAGGGTTAACAGATGCTGAAACTTCGGCTATCGTCGGAGCACCTGGACGTATTGATAATGTAGAAGCTTGGGCTATCTTTGTAGAACAAGCTGATGGGCACTTCCGTGTACGCCTACGTAGTAAATCTGCCATTATCAATGGGATCGCCAAGCGTCACGATGGCGGTGGACACCCCTTAGCAAGTGGTGCTAATTCCTATTCCTTGGAGGAAAATGATCAAATTTACCAAGAATTAAAAGATCTTTTGATGTCAAAAAGCATTTAGGCGAAAACCTATATGCTTTTTACTTTGTTATATTCGTCTTCTAAAATAGACATCAAAATAATATCTGCGTAAGACTCACCGTCCATAATAGCATGACGTAAGCGTCCTTCCTCTCTAAAGCCAACCTTTTGGTAAAGCCTTTGAGCTACCTTGTTATAAGAAAATACCTCAAGAGATAAGCGATGCAACTGTAATTCTTCAAAAGCAAACTGAATAGCAAATTGCGTTGCCCAAGTGCCAATTCCATGATGACGATCTTTTAGAGAAAATAATAAAATTCTGAAATTAGCCTGCCTAGGCTGATCCTCTATTTCATTTAATACAACCTCACCAATGATGTTTCCATCTGGATTTAAAATCACAAAATCATAACGGTCATCTGCTTGTGTCACTTTTTCTACATAAGATGTTATATCCTCTTTAGAAAATTCTTTTTGTCCACCTGTAAAATAGACAAGTTTTGGATCTATAGGATTAACCCCTTCTTCATAATAGTCTGTGACATCAGATACCAATAAAGGTCTAATCTCATAACCATCTACTCTCTTTAGCATAGAGTCCTCCTTTCTCTTCAGCTTACTAAAATCAAGTGCTTTTGTAAATAAATCCGAAAAAAATTATCAAAAGACTTGTCAAGAGAGCTGAGATTTGCTAAACTAGAATAGTTAATTAACTATGGCTCAAAAAGAGCTATGGCAGAAAGGAAATTTTTTAAAGATGAAAAAAGACATCCATCCAGATTACCGTCCAGTAGTATTCCTTGATACAACTACTGGTTACCAATTCCTTAGTGGCTCAACAAAAGCAACTAAAGAAACTGTAGAATTTGAAGGTGAAACTTACCCACTTATCCGTGTTGAGATTTCATCAGACTCACACCCATTCTACACAGGGCGTCAAAAATTCACGCAAGCAGACGGACGTGTGGATCGTTTCAACAAAAAATACGGTCTCAAATAAAAAAATGGTCCAGTGGACCATTTTTTCTTTGCTTCTAGAAACTGAAAAAGGCAAACGCTTTAAAATTGCTAGAAACGTTGATTTTAAGCCATTCCTATCATGTAGGAATGGCTTTTGTTTTATAAAAGTAACGGAAAAAGTAACGGTTGAGGTTAAACGCCTAAAAATTGGGCAAACTTTTCAGCCGTTTTTTCCTTTACATTTTCTGTCACATGCGCATATATATTCATTGTTGTTTTAATATCCTCATGCCCCAATCTCTCTTGGACTTCTTTTATACTTGCCCCAGCTTCAAAAAGCAAACTACAATGAGTATGGCGAAAGCCATGAAGAGACTTGAATTGCAACCTATAAAACCGGAAAAGATTCCTAATAGTTAAGTTGCGATTAACTGCTATTTTACAACCTGTCAATGACTTCTTGAAGGTAGTAGATCGCATCAACTGGAATCGGATTTTGATCGTTTTTATGGTTAAAATTCAACAAGTAATCCAGTCTAAGTTGCATTCTATCTTTTAGCAATTGACGATAAGGAGCATCAAAGGGCGCTAGGGGATATTCCTGCAATTCTAGATAAGAGCAGCCAGGTAGCTCACCAAAAGGAGTAAAATTCCCTACTCCCTCTACTATTTTTTCAATCGCAGCAAGGGTGACTTCTTTTGGAATACTTTTTCCCATATAATTTCCAGTATTCACAATATAACAGTCTACACCAGAATCGAATAATTCTTGAAATTTTTTAAAATCTTCTACTAAAGGATAGACTCTAAAAGGATTGGCATAAGGTTCAATAACCAATTGACTCAAATCCCTAACGCCATTTTCGGCATTAGAACGTTGTGTCATCAGGGTACAACCCAAGGTAGAAGAAAGTGAACTATTGTCAACTTTAAGAATGGGAGGGAGCGAATCATCTTTCATAATCCAAAAAATAGCATCAATCGCCTCTTCTATCTTATCTACCCGATTTGGAGTGGCGTAACGTGATTTAACTGTTCGACCATTACCATTTCTAATATCTTCTGTTACCAAGACTTTTTTGCCTTCATGATTTAAAGTCACACCACAATTTTGTACGGTAACAAAATAATCTTGCTCGGGATGTCCTGCTGGGTAATCATTGGTTTTGTCAAAATAAGAGGACTCTAAAGCTATAGAAGAGCCATTTTTTGTTGAAATAATAAAGGCATCATCATGCAAAACTTGAATAGCATACTTTCCACCATGTTTGGCATGGGTTAACGTCGATTTTCCTGAACCAGATAAACCAAAAAAGGAAGCAACATAAGGCTTTTGCTCTACTTTTTTAAAAATCTTTAAACCACCGTGACAGGCAACGTAGTCATGTCTAGCAGCAGTTGCCCAAGCTAAGGTCAGCGTTCCTTTTTTAATTTCTCCAAAATAATTCAATCCTAAAATAACAGCAGTATTATGCAACGTGTCAAAATAAGCTAGGCCATCTGGGTAGGCTTCATCTTTCCAAGTGGGATCAAAAAAGATATAAATATCATTTTCATCTAGTGGTTTTGAAGCTAAATATCGCTGGTAATACGCCTCAGTAAAGGCTTGAAAATTTAAAAGCCAAGAATAGAGATTGGCAACTTCTTCTTTGGGTAACATCAAGTGAGCACGGACCATAAAATCTTCATCTAGTCCTACTAAGGCTTCTGAGGCATAATAGGGTTTTAAACTGGCTTGATAAATCGCCTCTCGAATCTTAGGCAGAATTTGTTGGTCTTCTTGTAAGTTCCTTCCTAAAATACGCCTCGCTTTTGCTGTTCGACCTGTCACAGCACCACCATTATGAACTAAAATTTTCGCTTCATCAGGTAAGTGTAGTTTCTCAGGATAGGCGACTGGCATATCTAACACAATTGTTGATGGTGATTTTTTTGCCAACTGGTAAACCTCACCAAGTTCTTTTAAATGCGTCACATTGTTGCCATAAAAAGCAGTCTCAACAATCGTCTTCAAGGTGGAAAAATGCGAGTTGTCTTTTGAAATATCGTGTGTAAAAAATTGATCTTGTGTTGCCATACTTCTTCCATCCTTTCTTTTAAAAGCTAATATGCAATAATGGTGTTATTTTCTTTTATTATACTCCTTTTTTATTAAAAAATCATAAAAATATCAGCTAAAAAACTAGAGTTTAAGCCCCTAAGATTTTAAACTCTAGTTTCTTTTATGGATAAAAATATTTCTTTCAGTTGATTAGAAAATCACCTTACTCAGTGGGCAACAATCTCTTGTGCAATTTCATGCCCCGTCATATCTGCTGGGTAATAGGTTGGCCAATTTTCCATTTCTTCCAATAGTTTTTCTTGACTCTCTCCACCAAAGTAGATATGGAAATGTCCTGAATCTTGTGGGGAAATAGCATGGTCACTAAATTGAACGTATTTGAACTGACCAGCATTTTTGTCAGTTGCTTCAAATAAATAGCGAACACCACGATTACCTTTTTTATAAGTTAAAATTTCATAACCCACATACTTATAGGTGTACTGATAGGTTTTTCCATTTTGTGTAAAGGTCATTGTATTTTTTTTACCGTCAATCGTAATGTTGCTGACATCCGTCTTATAACCTGTCGTATAGTAAGCTTTGTACTCTTCTGCAGTCATATCTTTTTTAGACTTAGCCTTATAATCCCAGACAGGATCAAGTGTACCGTCTTCTAGATAAGGATAAACCGATTGCCACTCACCTGACCAATCTGCCAAGGTGCGTTTTTTAACATCCTTATCCTCAAAATACCCGTTATAAACGGTCTTACTGGTATCTTCTTCTGATTGTATTTCTTTACCTGACACATTGGTCGTTAATTGCAAGTTCTTTAAGTTTTGGCGCATGACTGAGAAATAATCTTCTCCTGCCTTCATTTGTTGACTTGTTAAACTTTCAAGCGGATTTAATACTGCTGTTTTAACCCCCGCAGCACTAGCCAAGGTATCTGCAACTTTTTTAGAAGCATTCTCTTCAAAATAAATATATTTAATATCATATTCTTTGATATATTTTGTCAAAGTCGCCAAACGTTTCGCTGAGGGTTCTGATTCGGCTGAAACACCTGTAATGGAAATCTGATTTAAACCATAATCAAGAGCCAAGTAGCCAAAGGCAGCATGCTGAGTAACAAATGAGGTTTGTTTAGCTTTAGATAAGGCCTTATCGTACTCTTGATCTAAAGCTTCTAATTTCTTGATGTAGGCTGCTGCATTTTCTTTAAATTCATCTGCTTTTTCTGGAAAAGCTTTTGTTAAATCATCACGAATATTTTCCACAAGTTCAATCGAACGCTCTGGAGATAACCAAAGATGTGGATCATACTCATGGGTGTGACCATCTCCTTCTTCATGATCATGCTCTTCTTCCGCAATACCTGGTGCTAAAATCATATCACCTGTGGCTTCAATAATAGTCGTATTCTTACTATCAATGGATTTTTTTACCTTGGATACCCAAGTCTCCATACTATCATCATCATAGACAAATGCATCTGCTTCTTGAATTTTCGCAATGTCTTTGGTGGATGGTTGGAAATCATGTACCTCTGTTCCTGCCTTAATAAGTAAATCGACATTTCCCTCATCACCAACAATGTTCTTTGTAAATTCATACATTGGATAGAAAGTTGTCACCACATCGATTTTATCATCTGCTTGAACAGTTTGAGCTGGACTCACTGCTGTCCCTAAAGCCAATGCAGATGCTAACCCTAGACCAAGTAACCATTTCTTTTTCATGAAACCCCTCTTTTCTTAACTGGTTAATCTTTTTTGTTTACTGGTTAAGTATATCACATCAAAAAGATTTTGCAAGCTTTTTTTGAAAAATTTTTCAAAAAAAAGTCGAAACCTTATCAGTTTCGACTTTTTAGTCTGATTAAACACTTTTATATTTGACTTTATGCTATCAAATTTTTTAGTCACTAACCTCATATCGATTGGTCATCAAATTACTAGCATCCAATAAAATTTTAGCTAAGAGCTGATTAGTCTTAGATTCAATCTGATCACTTAATTGTTGATTCTCTTTTTCAAAATCAACTACTCCACCTTGAGCCATTTTTTTATCAACTTGATGAATCATAGCTTGACCTAGCGCCATGGTTTCTTGGATATAATCCTCAATAATGCCCTCGTGCTTTTTAAAATGCGCATCTGCTAGACCTGCAATTAGGCGATTTGCCCAATAAAAACTATCTGTTGATACTTGTGCACCTGTATTCGAGAAATACGTTGGTGTTGTTGCTACCTGTGTAAAGAAGGGAACGCTGGTGGTAAAAGGCATCGAACCAAAGGAAATCCACTGAATCCCCGTTGTTTCTTTAGGGCAATCTGGACGAAGTTGTAAAATCGCTGTATGGCTGGTACGATTGATTCCAATAGGACGAAACGATCTTTGTGTGACACTTGATCCTTCTGGACCATAAGGGTCATACACCGTGTCTTGATAGTGACCACTTAAGACATACTTAATATCTTCAACTGTAATCTTACGATAGGGCTTCTGGCTCCAAGGGATAAAGAAGCTTTGTGGATCTTGTTCTAGTCTAGGATTAAAGAATTTTTGGATAAACCAAGTACGAGGGGTGTTATAGTGACGATCTTTATCTCTTTGGCTACCAAATGCATAACGTGGGTTAAAATGTTCATTAGAGTAATTTAATTCCAAGTGATAGTCTTCAATAAAGTCTTTTAAATCACTCGAACACATATAATCATCTGTATTATTAAACTCAAAATGATCCAACCCTAATTGATTAGCAACCACCACATAAGCATCATCTGGCACACGTCTAGCAAGCCAGTGGTGACCACCGACTGTTTCCATCCACCAAATTTCATCCAAATCAGCAAATGCGATACCATTTGATTCATAAGTCCCATAAGCCTCTAGCAGTTCTCCTAAACGCTTAACACCCTCACGCGCAGACTTGATATAAGGTAATACCAAAGTTAAAATATCTTCCTCACCAATCCCTGTTTCAACTAAAGGATCTGCACCGAGTACACGGCTGTTAGTGGTTAAGGTTTCTGTAGCACTCATGGCAACATTAACTTCATTAATACCTGCTTGCCCCCAAATCCCTTCTTCACCTAGCGCATCAGGAACTGAGCTATAGGCCAAGGGATTATCGGGTAAGGTGATAGAAAACCGAGATAAAACAGACTGGTAATCCCGTGGCTGATCATTAGGTAAAACCATTTTAAATGCTTTAGGGGTAAAAACACCATTTTGTGAATCTTCTGTTCGAGCGATAAGAGTTGAGCCATCATAGCTTGCTTTTTTTCCAACTAAAATCGTGGTACACATCATTTTCTCCTTATAGTTCTTCTGCTATTTTATTAATCTTTCTTAAACGATGATTAACACCACTCTTGGTAAGAGGGGTATCTAAGCTATCCGCCAGCTGTTGAATAGAATAATCTGGATGAGCAATCCTAACCTGTGCAACTTGACGAAGTTCAACAGGAAGAGCATCCAATCCTACAGTGTCCATTATTTTGATAATATTATTAATCGTTTTCATACTAGCTGTAATAGTTTTAGCAATATTGGCTGTCTCTGCATTATTTGCACGATTAAGATCATTTCTCGTTTCCCGCAAAATTTTGACCTGTTCAAATTCTGACATAGCTTCCATTGCACCGATAACAATCAAAAAATCCATGATATCTTCAGCTTTTTGTAAATACGTTATCGCACCTTTTTTTCGCTCAATCACCTTAGCATCTAACATAAATTTTTTCATCAAATTCGCCAAATCTTCCGCATGGTCTAAATAAACTGAAAAAATCTCTAATTGGTATTTACCAGTCTCTGGGTCTCTGACGCTACCATTGGACAAAAATGCTCCTCGTAAATAGGCTCGCCCTTTTTCATCGTCATTTAAAATCTCAGGCTCAATACCTGTTTCAATGCCAAAGAATGAATCGGCTAATTTCAAATCAGCTAAAATGGCCTCAACATTTTCCTCTAAAAAAACTGTATAAACACGATTTTTTCTAAGATTGGTCTTTTGATGGTATTTAATTTCTGCCTGTGTGTGATAAAACCTCTCTAGTAAGGCATAGAGATGGCGAGCTATTTTTGCATTCTCACTTGTAATAGAAAGTGTTAAGCCTGAACCTGATAATCCTAAACTTCCAGACATCTTAATCATGGCAGAAAGTTCACTTTTATCCTGATGAACCAGTTGCAGTAGCTCTTCTTTTACTTTGATGGTAAAAGTCATTTTCTCACCTGAATAATCCGAAGCAACTCCTCAACCACCAAGTCTCCGTGATGGAAAGCTCCGCCTTTTTCTAAACGTAAAAAATTTGAGGACACCACGCGAGGAACTTCTTTTCTTAGTCCTTGAAAATCGTGTTCAACCTGTACAAGATACTCATCAAAACGATTAGAATCCATGTAAGCCTGCGGAACTTTTTCAATATTGACTAAAACTGTATCAATAAATGGTTGTCCTAAGTGTTCATGTAAGACGCGAACATGATCTGCATCTGTAAAATGCTCAGTTTCACCGTATTGTGTCATAATATTGCAGACATAAGCAACTTCTGCTTGGGTTTTTAACAAGGCCTGCCCAATTTCTTTAATCACAAGATTAGGTAAAATTGAGGTAAATAAAGAGCCCGGTCCTAACACAATCATGTCACTTTCCATAATCGCCTCAACTACTTTACGACTAGCAGTTGGCTCATCATCGTTGTAGGAATTTGTCACAAAAACATGATCAATCATCCCCTTATAATTAGCAATATGACTCTCTCCTACTACTTCATGACCATCTTTAAAAATCGCATGGAGGGTCAAAGGATTTTCACTGGAGGGATAGATTTTACCTGTTGTATGAAAAAACTTCGTCAAAATCTGCATGGCGTTATAAGTTGAGCCCTGCATTTCTGAAATACCTGCAATAATGAGATTTCCAAGAGGATGACCAGATAAAGCGCCATCATTTTCAGCGAAACGATACTGAAAGATTTTCTCGTAAAATTTAGGCATGTCGCTCATGGCTACTAACACATTTCTCAAATCACCTGGTGGGGTTAATTGCATCGCACTACGCAGTTCACCCGAACTCCCTCCATCATCAGCTACTGTGACAATAGCGGTCAAATCCACATCAAAATGGCGAAGGCTATTAAGAATGACGGGAATACCTGTTCCGCCACCTATTATTGTTATCTTAGGTTTTCTCATGAACGATTCACCGTTTCCTTACGTCTATCCTTATCACGATGGCTTTCATTAACATGCCAATCTTTGGATAAATCATTTGCTAAGCGTCTGGCAAAAGCAACACTGCGATGTTGTCCTCCTGTACATCCAATTGCAATGGTCAGTACTGATTTTCCTTCTTTTTGATAGCCAGGCAATATCGGCTGCAACAAGCCTTTTAAGTTTTGATAGAAATCTTCTGATTCTGGGTGATTCATAACATAGTCCGATACTTCTTGATCGAGTCCTGTTTTTTCACGAAGCTCTACTTGGTAATAAGGGTTAGGTAGAAAACGCACATCAAATACAAGGTCAGAATCTAGGGGTAAACCGTATTTAAAGCCAAAACTCATCACTTCTATACGAAATTGATTCACTTGCTCTTTAGCAGAAAACTGCTCAGTAATGGTTTTTCTTAGATGACGTGGGGTCAATTCTGTTGTATCCACAACATTTTGACTCATGCTTTTCAAAGGAGCTAGTAATTCCCGTTCCAACTCAATGCCATCCAAGACACGTCCATCTGCGGCTAACGGGTGGCTACGACGCGTTTCTTTATAACGTGACACCAATTCACCATCTGTTGCATCTAAAAAGAGAATTTTAAAGTTGATGTTGTCATTACTTTCAATTTTATCTAAAATACTATTAATTTCTGAAAAAAATTGACGACTGCGCATATCCACAACCAAGGCAACCTTATCATAGTCACTGCCATGCTCAATTAAGTCTAAAAATTTCGGTACGAGCGCTGGTGGCATATTGTCTATTGTAAAATAACCTAAATCCTCAAATGACTGGATAGCCACAGTTTTTCCTGCTCCACTCATTCCAGTGACAATCACAAGATTGATTTGATGTTCAGACATTGAAACTTCCCCTCTTCTATCTTTTAATCTACTATTGCCATTATAACATATTCCTAACCTGAAACCTATGTCATAAAAACAATAAAAAGGAGATTTCTCTCCTTTTAACCTAGATAAGCAATCACTTCAATCTCTACCTTGACATCCTTAGGTAATCTTGCCACCTCTACTGCTGATCGTGCTGGAAAATCAGCTTTAAAAGCTGTCTGATAGACACTATTAAACGCAACAAAATCATTCATGTCACTTAAGAAACAGGTTGTCTTGACCACATGATCAAAATCTGTTCCCGCCTCCTCTAAAATAGCTGAGATATTTTTTAAAACCTGTTTGGTTTGTTCCTCAATTGTTTCACCGATAATCTCGCCTGTTTCTGGAGAGAGAGGAACTTGTCCAGAAGCAAATAGCAAGTTACCTGCCACTTTCGCTTGAACATAAGGGCCAATTGCTTTTGGGGCCTGATCTGTATGAATTGTCTTAACCATATCATTCTCCTTAACTTTAATAGCTTTATTTTAACAAAATCGTCAGAAAATTTCCACGATTTAGCGAACGAATCTCATCTTTACAGATGAATGATTTAATAGTAAAATATATCTATGCAAATAAATTAGGACAATGATCCTAGACTGGTTCGAAAACTTCCCAGAATAAAAAACTAAGTCGCATCATTATTTTGATTAAACTAGTTTTTGTGGAGTATTGGGTTTTACCCGCTCCATTTCTTTTTGCTGTACTGGGAGAGAGAATGAACCTTATTTAAACTGTTCATTCTCTCTTTTTATTATCCCTAATGTTATCTTAGAAAGGTTAAATATGACGAAACAACACGTTATTATCGACTGTGATCCAGGTATTGATGACGCTCTTGCCCTCATCTACGCCCTCAAACACCCTAATTTAGAAGTTGTTGCCATTACCATTGTATGCGGAAATGTTCCTAGTCAGCTTGGATTTGAAAATTGTGCCCTCATCTTAGAACTTGTCAATAGACTAGACATTCCCATCTATATAGGCGCAGAAACTCCTCTGAAACGCCCCTTTATCTCTGCTCAAGACACACATGGTATGGATGGTTTAGGTGAAACTTTTTTAAAACAAAACTGTAATAAAAGACCTGAGATCAAAAAGGCATATGACTATCTAGCAGATTACTTTAAGCAAAAACAAGACACCGCCATTCTATCTTTAGGTCCACTGACTAATATCGCTTTAGCCTTAGAAAAAAATAAGAATTTGGGCGAAAACTGCTCTCGTTTTATCAGCATGGGAGGTAACTTTAAATCAAATGGCAATTGCTCTCCTGTGGCAGAATACAACTATTGGTGTGATCCTCATGCAGCAAACTTTGTTTTCAAGCACCTTAAAAGATGCGTTGAAATGGTAGGTCTTGATGTCACCCGAAAAATTGTTCTTAGCCCAAATCATCTAGAGTACTTAAAAAAGTTTCCTTCTGAACTAACTGCCTTTATTGAAAAAATCACTCGCTTTTACTTCGACTTTCATTGGAAGTATGAACATCTCTTAGGTTGTGTCATCAATGATCCACTGGCGCTAGCTTATCTTATTGATCCCAATATTTGTCATGGTTTTAACAGCTACACTGATATTGTCACAGATGGTATCGCACTGGGACAAAGTATTGTTGATGCTCAGCATTTTTATCAAAAAGACAGCAATAGTAAAATCTTAACAGAGGTTGATACCCTTAGATTTTGGCAAGATTTTTTGACGACAATCTTAGACCAACCAAAGGAGGTCATTTCACAGGACATTTTACAACTTAATCTCGGAGGTTTCTATGAAAACTAGACAAAAAACTCATCTTATTATCTTTATCGCTCTTGCGATTGCCCTTAACTATGTTGGTAGCAACATTGCTCTCTTTCTAAAACTTCCTATCTATCTTGACATGGTCGGAAGTCTTCTTATCGCTATATTATTTGGACCATGGCTTGGAGCTTTAACTGCTATTTTAAGTGCCCTATTAAGTTGGCTGACAACAGATATCTTTGCCATTTACTATGCTCCCGTTGCAATTGTGACCGTTCTTTTAGCTGGCTTTATGTTTAGAAAAAAAGCAGAGCTCAAACGATTGGCGATCCTAACCATCCCGCTCTCTCTAATTGGAACACTTATTTCTGCCAGTATAACTGTCGTCCTTTTTAAAGGCATCACCTCAAGTGGCTCCAGTCTTCTAGCTCAAATCTTTCATGCTATGGGGATGAATCTAACAACTAGCTTGATCATCGTCCAAATCCTAACCGACTATCTCGATCGCCTAGTCAGTTTAACGCTTGTATTTGTTCTCATCAAACAACTCAAAGATCAACTAAACTTCCAACTGTTAAAAGAAAAATAACTCGCAACCACCTTAGAAATTAGTCTTTCTAAGGTTTTTTAATATAAAAATCCCCCTCTTGTAAAACCTAGACGACCTAGTTACTGATGAGGGGGATGTTATTTTCTTATATTGTCATTTAGTTTTTCTTTTATTACTGCGTTAACTGGCCTTATCTAACTCCAGTTAGGGCTTTGGCTCATTCCTAGTGCTAAAAGTAAACTAAAAGACGATAAATATTCCATTAGCTCAAGCTAATCTGTAATTTTGATAAAGGGTTTGCCTTTATGTGCTGTATCATCTTTATCTGTACTTGCTTCTAAAAAGATTCGACTGACAGGATACCACTCTGTTTTTCCTGTATAAGGATCCGCTACAAGAGTTTGACCATTTTGGTAGCCTTTTAAAACAATTTCATGAGATCCTGTTGCCACAAACTTATTATATTGAACAGCTGCAACAACATAATGCCCTTCTTTTAAAGCATTCTCTAAAGCTGACTGGCTGTTTAATACGGTTGTATTTAAGCCCCAATTTTTACTTGCTTCAAAAATTCCAAGACTAGACGTTCCTATAAAATATTTATTGAAATGATTGGTCTGATGATATAGGTAATTAGCGACCGTAGTTGGTTTGATATCCTGGTTAGTCAGAGATGAGAAAACCATTGATAAGGCGGTTGGCACGCAACCAGCTGTTGCCAAGTTAAACAAACCATATTGAAGACCTCCCCAACGTCCATCTCGTTGGCTATAGACAGGCATTTCATAACGATTTCGTTCAACATATTGCGTACTTGATGCTAAAAACTGCATTTTACCGTCCAGTTTTTGATAGACATGGATCATATAATTTCCAGCATCGGCATACTGCTTACTATCAAATGTTGCTTCATAAGTTGTTGGACTAACTGCTTTTGCACCATACCATTTCAAGTCATCTTGTCCATTTTTTTCAGACCAAACTGCAAAGACCACTTCTCCCTTAGTGACCACATGATTGATGGTCACACCATAGACTCCTGTTCCTTTATAGGTTGTTGACACTTGTGCTTTGTCTTTTGGCACTTGGAGGTTATACTGACCTAGGTTAAATCCTTTTGTAGAGCCATCTTGATAATCAATATAGGTATGAATCGTGTAGTTTCCATCAATATACTTATGATTGACTGTATCAACAGTAATCTGAACCTGACCATTTTTTGACTCGGCTGCAGTGTACCATTTTAAGTTAGATTGATTACTTTCAGACCAAGCTGCGACACGAACAAGTTTAACCGATGAAGCTTCTGCATCCGTATCTACGACAACAGTTACTTTTCCATTTTCTTTCTGGTAGTCACTTGTGCTTACTTTAACCGTAGATGTCGTCGCCATGGTCTCTTTTGGTTTTGGTGTCGGAACCGTATAAGTACTTGCAGCTAAACCAACTAACTGACTACGACCACTTTCTTGTCCATAAAAATGAACGTGGTACTGACCGGTTTCAGATTTATGATTTTTAGCTTCAACTGTTACCTGATAAGTTCCACTAGCTTGTTTGCTCGCGGTGTACCAAACCAAGTCATCTTGACCGTTCTGATTTGTCCATACAGGAACTTTAACAGAAGAGATGGTGCCTGGAACATTAGTGATTGTCGCAACAAAAGCTGTTTCACCTTTTGCTACAACTGACACACTTGGTTGTTTAACAGTGTCTGCTTGAGAAGGTGTGACAGTGTATGTTGCCGTGGTCAAACCTTGTAACTGAAGACTACCTGATGCTTGACCATAAGCATGGATGTGATACTGACCAGTTTCTGACTTATGATTTTTAGTGTCAACTGTTACCTGATAAGTTCCACTAGCTTGTTTGTTCGCAGTGTACCAAACTAAATCATCCTGACCATTCTGATTTGTCCATACAGGAACCTTAACCGAAGAGATGGTGCTTGGAACATTAGAAATGGTGACGTCAAAAACAGAAACGCTTTTAGAGGATACGGTAATGGCAGGTTTAGCTGGAGCAACAACTGTCAGTTCAGTCGCATTTAAGCCCACCATGCGACCACTACGATCAGCATAAGTGTGGATATTGTACTTACCATAATCGCGATGATTTTTCAACTCCACATAGGCTGCACCTAACTTGTCTGCCGTGTACCACTTAAGGTCATCCTGACCTTTAAGGTCTGACCAAACTGCAATCTTAATCACTTCATCGGAACTAATCGGACGGTTGTACTGAATGGTCAAGGCTTGATCTTTTTGCGCCACACTAGTCACTGGAAGATTAGTCACGTCTGCCGCATAACCTTGCACCAAAGAAAGCACCGCTGACTCACTCGTCAAGCTGGTTGTGCTAGCAGTTGTATTAACGCTAGAGACTGTATTTTCTGAACTGGCTGTCACTGGCGTAGAACTTACCGAACTAGTCTCAGAAGAAAGACTGCTTGTTTGAGAAGCACTGGTTAAACTCGCTGTTTCAGAAGAGGCTGTGCTTGAAGTCACTTCTGAGCCAACATTGGAGGAAAGCTCCGTGCTAGTTTCACTACTTTCTTGCTGAGATGTCACCGTAGCTTGAGACTCTGAAGAGGCTGTAGTTAAAGCATTAGTTTCTGGTACACCTTTTACCTCAGCTACACTACTTTGAGTTAAAGTTACCTCTGGCTGACTAGACTCTGTGGTCACCAATTCTTCTGCCTGAGCTTGAATGCCTCCCACAAAAGCTAAAACCATAGGAATGGTCAGAAACGCTTTACTGGCTAAATGTTTTTTTCCGTATCCTTTCATCATTTCTCCTTCTTTCCTTTTCATAAGCAATCCAAAAAGATTGATAATGGTATTTTTAATATTACCGAATCATTAAAAATCATGCAATCTGTATGGTTTTTTTGTCAGTTTTCGCTAATATTTTATGCATTCATTATAGCACATTTTCATGAAAAAGAAGAGGTGAATTGAAACAAAATATTTTCCTAGGTTTCATAATACTAAAAAATAAAAAGCCTTCATTAACGAAGACTTTTTATAACAAATCCAATAACATCTGATAAGACGGTACTTCATAAGTTGGATGTAAAGAGGAGGACGTTTGATTCTTTTTAGGGTTATACCAAACTGTATCAATCCCAAAATCATTTCCGCCTTTTATATCTGCACTCAAGCTATCTCCAATCATCAAGGCTTCAGACTTGTTAAATCCTGGAATAGAGTTTGCGATATGATGATAAAATGCAACCTCTGGTTTTTGGCTACCTACTTCCTCTGAAATAAAGATTTTCTGAAAGAAGGGCTCTAGAGCTGATACTTTTAGACGTCCCTTTTGGATAGCGGCAATACCATTTGTAGCAGCATAGAGCTTGTAACCTCTAGCTGTTAAATCGACCAACAATTCCCTAGCACCGTGATACAGCTGTCCTTGCTTTGAGAGATGATTTTGATAAGCCTTAGCTAAAGCCTTACCATCAACCTCACGGCCAAAATGTGAAAACAATTTAGAAAATCGTGTATTCACTAACTCAGATTTTGCTATTTTTCCCTGTTCTAAATCTTGCCACATGCTTTGGTTCATCGGTTTATAGTAAGCCTTATAAGCCTCAATCGCCTCTACTTCTTGCTCTTTTAACAGCTCATCCAAGGCAAACTCTTCGGCAGCCTCAAAATCTAGCAAGGTATTGTCTAAGTCAAATAGTAAAAATTTATAGCTCATGATATCCTTTCTTCATTTAGAAAACTGTAAACTAGCTATCTCATCTATTCACTATCAGCTTATCTTTAAAATAGAAAGCAACCTGTGACAATAGACGGTTGCTTTCTTAATCTATCATTTGTTTATGGATGCAAACGGTGTAACATACGTGGGAATGGGATGGCTTCGCGGATGTGTTTTGTACCAGCAACAAAGGTCACCATTCGCTCAATTCCGATACCAAAGCCGCCGTGTGGCACTGATCCGTACTTACGAAGGTCAAGGTAGAACTCGTACTCTGACTTGTCCATGCCAAGCTCATCCATCTTAGCAACAAGGGCATCATAATCATCCTCACGCATAGAACCACCAATGATTTCACCGTAACCTTCAGGGGCTAAAAGGTCCGCACAAAGCACGCGCTCTGGATTACCAGGAACTGGTTTCATGTAGAAAGCTTTGAAACTTGCTGGATAGTTAACCACAAAGGTTGGGACACCAAAGTAATTTGAAATCCATGTTTCATGAGGTGAGCCAAAGTCATCCCCATGCTCCAAATGTTCATAATCTGTATCTTCATCTGCTTCATGCTCTTGAAGAAGGCTGATGGCATCATCATAAGACACGCGCTTAAATGGTTCTGCAATATAGCGTTTTAGAGCATCAACATCACGCTCAAGAGTTTCAAGTGCTTGTGGAGCACGGTCGATAACCCCTTGCATCAAAGCTTTAACATATGCTTCTTGCAAATCAAGCGACTCCTCATGTGAGAGGAAGGAATACTCGGCATCCATCATCCAGAACTCTGTCAAGTGACGGCGAGTTTTAGATTTTTCCGCACGGAAAACAGGACCGAAGTCGAAAACACGACCAAGTGCCATAGCACCAGCTTCAAGATAAAGCTGACCTGATTGGCTGAGATAGGCTGGGCTTCCGAAATAATCTGTTTCAAAAAGCTCTGTTGAATCTTCAGCAGCATTTCCAGAAAGGATTGGGCTATCGAACTTGATAAAGCCATTTTTCTCGAAAAATTCATAAGTGGCATAGATGATCGCATTACGAACTTGCTGAATGGCAACCTGCTTACGTGAACGCAACCAGAGATGACGATTGTCCATCAAGAAGTCTGTACCGTGTTCTTTTGGTGTGATAGGGTAATCAACAGATTCGCCAATCACTTCAAGATCAGTCACATCAAGTTCATAACCAAATTTTGAACGTTCGTCTTCTTTGACGATGCCAGTCACATAAACTGACGTTTCTTGGCTCAAACGTTTGATAGTATCAAACTTAGCAGCTCCTTCTTCTTCACCAAATTTTTCAAGGAAATTTGGTTTAAAAGCAACTGCTTGGAAAAAAGCAGAGCCATCTCGGAGTTGAAGAAAGGCAATCTTACCTTTCCCAGATTTGTTGGCAACCCAAGCACCAATAGTCACTTCTTCTCCTACATGCTTAGGCACATCAATAATCGTTACTAATTTTCTAGACATTAATTTTTTCTCTTTTCTAATTGTATTCCTCTTTGTGACAAACAGCCTCGATATTATTACTGTCTGGATCAATGATAAAAGCTGCGTCATAACCCTCATGATAATGGTTACGTTCCTAAGGAGCGCCATTATCTTTGTCACCAGCAGCTAAACCTGTATGGTAAAAGGTTTCAACTTCTTACGCATCTTTGTATTAAAAGCAAAGTGACGGGGATTTGCTTGACCACTCTCCAACCAAAAATCTCAAGCAGGAGCACTTCCTCTAAGCTAACCAAAGCTAACAGCATATTCATTGTCGAATCTTAATTTATAACCAAGTGGCTATAAAGTTTTTCGGCTGTTGAGACTGTAGATTTTTAACACAAATGCTAAAGTGGTCAATCATAAAACACTCTAGTTCTTTTCCATGAACTCTTTAATACGGCGAACAGCTTCTTTAAGGGTATCAAGGTCAGTTGCATAGCTCAAACGAACATTTTCAGGGGCACCAAACCCTGCACCTGTTACCAAGGCAACTTCTGCTTCTTCTAAAATAGCATTCGTAAATGCTGTCACGTCTGTATAACCTTTCATCTCCATAGCTTTTTTGACATTTGGGAAAAGGTAAAAGGCACCTTGTGGCTTAATCACCTCAAAGCCAGGAATCTCAGCTAATAGAGGATAAATAGTATTTAGGCGCTCTTCAAAAGCTTGACGCATCCTTTCAATCGGCTCTTGGTCACCTGTTAAGGCTTCAATGGCAGCGTATTGTGCAACTGCTGTCGGGTTAGATGTGGTTTGACTAGCAATTTTTGCCATAGCAGAAATAATTTCTGGCTCACCTACAGCAAAACCAATGCGCCAACCTGTCATCGCATAAGTTTTTGAAACCCCATTAATCACAATGGTTTGTTTACGAATGTCTTCAGAGAGGCTAGAAATAGGCGTGAAACGATTTCCATTATAAACCAAACGTCCATAGATATCATCAGCCAAAATCAAAATATCATGCTCAACTGCCCAATCACCAATAGCTTTTAACTCTTTTGCTGTATAAATCATGCCTGTTGGATTAGATGGTGAATTGAGTAAAAGAACCTTTGTTTTTTCTGTACGCGCTGACTCTAACTGTTCAACAGTAACTTTAAACTGATTTTCCTCAGTCGCTTGTACAAAAACTGGTTGTCCTTCCGCCATTTTAACCTGATCAGCATAAGATACCCAATAAGGCGTTGGGATAATTACCTCATCATTAGGATTAAGAACTGCCATAAAAAAGGCATAGAGAACAAACTTGGCACCTGTTGCCACCACCACATGATTTGGTGTCACAGAATAACCATAGTAATTTTCCATGTAAGTATTGATCGCATCCTTTAACTCAGGAAGTCCTGATGCCACCGTATAAAAGCTTGCTTTACCATTTGAAATGGCTTCAATCGCCTTGTCTTGAATATGTTTAGGTGTTGCAAAATCTGGTTCACCTAAGGTCAAAGCTAAAATATCACGACCTTCAGCTTTCAATGCCTTAGCACGCGCTCCTGCAGCTAAGGTAACACTTTCTTCCATAGTAAGCACACGCTCTGATAGTTTTGTCATATACCCTCCGTTTTTACCAAGTCCCCAGTTTTAAAATCAATGATATAGTAGGTTGTTCCAGATGCCACTTCCCAGATAGGTTTATCATCCATATAACCCAAAGTTGCCTTAACTGATTTAGCACCATTTTCTTTAGCAATCTGTTCTGCTGCTTGTCTAGAAATCCCTTCTTTAGTCGGTATAATATGGATATCTTTATCTTTTATACCAATCACCACCACAACATTTTCATCTTGAGCAGTTTTACCAAAGACACTATAATAGCTTGTTTGTCCATTATACCGATCAATACGACTCACACTGGTTAACTGGGCTTCCTTTGTTGCCACAGCCTTCACCATGTTTTGTGTGTCAATATTGGGTTTCATAGAGAAAAAAATCACTAAGATAGTGGATAGAAATAAGACGAAAAAGACTAAACCAAGACCAATGATGAACTGCTCTTTGGTTGAGAGAACTCGTTTTCTTTTACGCTTTCCCATTTGATCTTCCTAAATTATTTGATGTTTTCTATTATATCAAAAAAAGCTTGTGATTTCAGTTACAATATCAGGAAATTTTTTGCAAGATAGAGAATTATTTTGCTCAAGTATCTGACAAATTTGTTTACCGTAACTTTTTGAGACTACTCGTTTATCTAAAATCAGAACTGCAGATACTTGATTTTCACGGCGCTGAGTTCTTCCGATAGCTTGTTTTAATTTCAAGGTCATGACAGGTAAGGTATAGTCATAAAAGGGATTTTTATGGTTTTGTCGCAAGTAGTGATTAACCTTTTTGACAAATCGATCTTCTGGATTTTCAAAAGGTAGGCGGGTAATCACCTCGATGAGCTGGTCTTGATGCACAAAATCAACTCCTTCCCAAAAACTGCCTGTCCCCAGCAAGATATTAGCTTCTCCTCGATCAAAACGTTTTTTAATATTGTAAGCCAAGCCATTTTTTTCTTGACAGAGATGTTTCACCATCAAGGTATCCAAACGCTCCGATACTGCCAACATATGCTGTTTGGAATTAAATAACACTAAAATAGGCTTTTCTAGCTGGGAGAGTGCCATCAAGCGTCTAGCAATCTCTTCTTCATAAATGGCATCTGGTAAATCCACCAAATTTGGCATGGAAGTGTCAACCCATATCTTTTGATCAGAAGACTTACTTGATTCAATCCGATAAGCCTCATAATCTGCTATGCCAAGTAGATCTGGTAAGGTGACACGCTTACTAATCTCTAAGGTCGCTGACACAAAATACACTTTAGTTAAGTCAGGTATGAAGGTTTGAAAACGGAACAAGTCAAGACGTGCTGCATTTAGGTAGGTTTTTCGTTGCTCTTGATCGACTTCACTCTCAAACCAATAATCGCTGTAGTAAGGTAGAAAAATCTTCCACAGATCTTCTTCTAAACGAAGAGGATATTCCTTGATATCTTGTCGTATGAACTCTAGGAGGTCTTGTGATAAACTCACTTCTTTTTTTTGATAAAAAGCCTGACTGGCCTGTGAAAGGTTAAATTGAAGACGTTCAAGGAGACGTTTTTGTAAAAGATTAGCCGTCTGCTTGGCTTCTTTATCTAGCCATTGCAAGGTCTGGGTAATATCTAAACGTCGGCGAGAAAAGTTTTCCAAAGCTAAAAAGAATTTTTGAGCTTCGTCAATCACTAATACTTTTCCTTTTACAAAATCGATATCATCTTGCATCCTTTCAAGAAGGTAAGCGTGGTTGGTAATTAAAACTTGACTGCTTTTTGCTAGTTGGTCCGAACGCTCCCAAAAATCAACCGTTGCAAAGAGAGAATCTCTTTTCACTTGACCATCATGACGTAACTCATCAAAATAAGACTCTAAGCGCTGCTTTTGCCTAATTTCATCCAAATCTCCTGTTTTAGTTTCAACCAGCCACACTAAGATTTGCATTTTAAAACGATTGAGTAAGCGATTTTTATCTTGGCGCTGCAGACTTTGATAAAAGGCATCTAATTTGATGTAATTTCGTGGACTTTTCACACTATGGCTATTGATGTGAAAGACCTCTTTGAGCTGCTTTGCTTCATTTTCCATGATCTGATCTTGCAACAATTTTGTCGGCACACTTACTAAAATCTGCCCCTCTGCCTTAGCTAATAAAGGCAATAAGTAACCGTAGGTCTTACCAATTCCTGTCTGTGCCTCAATAAAACTAGGAACGAAAGAACCTAACCCGTCTTCAATGAGCTGTGCAAATTGTGATTGTGCAGCTCTCTCTTCTAAATCTAACAAAGCAAGATTAGTCAGAAAGTCTTGTGATAAATATTTGGATTTTCTGTATTGCTTGCTATGTTGAATGACCAAACCACCAACTTCCAAGAGATGATCTGGTAACTGAGTGGGGACTTCCTCAAAAATCTCTTCAAGAACCAAACGCGACTCAAACAGAAGATGGTCCGCAAAAGACAAAATGGTTTCCAATGTTATCTTAGGTAGGCTAGCCATTTTTTCTCTGATTTTTAGAAAAAGCTGTGCTGTCGCATAAGCATCAGCTATAGCTGTATGCGCATCTTGTAAATCTAGGTCCAAGACTTCTGCTAAATTAGGTAAACTATATTTTTCAAAGCTCGGAAAAAAGACTTGTGCCAATTCAACCGTGTCAACTCTAGGTGTTCGTAACTCATACCCTTCAAAGAACAATTCTTCTGCTAAAAGATTGGCATCAAATTTGACATTATGGGCGACAAAAATACAATCCTCAATCAAGTGAAAAATCTCTCTTGCCACTTGCGAAAAATCAGGTGCCTTAGCCAAACGTTCATCGGTCAGACCTGTTAGTTCTACAATATGGTCATCTAAACTTTCATGAGGGTTAACATCTGTCTCGTAAGTTTTTATAATGTGATGATTTTCGATAATCACAATACCAACTTGAATAATTCTAGCATTGCTACCTGCAGAGGTTGCCTCCAAATCAACCACGGCATATTTTCTTGATTTTTTTTGACTCATAACACCTTAATTATAGCATAGTGCACACTATTTCAGCATGAGAAAGGGAGATTTTATCTTATTTAGACATATGTTATAATGATTCTAACCTTATTTTAGAAAGACGATTATTGTTATGATAAACTCAAAAAAATCACTGGCTGAGGTTCATGCTAGTATTTCTGTCCCAAAAACCAATAACTTTTGGAAACTTCTGATGACTTTTATAGGTCCTGGAAGTCTAGTAGCTGTAGGCTATATGGATCCTGGAAACTGGATAACAAGTGTTATTGGAGGTGCTAAGCACGGCTATAGTCTTCTCGTTGTGATTCTCATTTCTTCTTTAATTGCCATGCAACTTCAGCAAATGGCTGGAAAACTAGGTATGGTTACCCAGAAAGATTTGGCACAATTAACAGCAGAACATCTTCCAAAACCTGTCCGATACCTCTTATTTGTCATTGCAGAATTGGCTTTAATGGCAACTGACCTAGCTGAGGTTATTGGATCTGCAATTGCACTTCATTTACTCTTTGGTTGGTCCTTGATTTTCTCAGTCTTTGTAACCATATTTGATGTTTTTATCCTTCTTTTACTGATGAAATTTGGGTTTAGAAAAATCGAAGCACTGGTTAGTACCCTCATTTTAACCATCTTTTTGATTTTTCTTTATTTGACCTTTCTAGCTAAACCGCACCCCAGTGCAATCTTTGCTGGCTACCTTCCTCAGACCATTCTCTCCAGTCCTCCTAGTCAGTATGCGTCACTTCTGACCCTATCACTTGGCATCATTGGGGCTACTGTCATGCCACATAACCTTTATCTGCATAGTGCTATCTCACAAACAAGAGCAGTTGATACCAGAGATAAAAAGGCATTAAAAAAGGCCATTCATTTTATGACCTTAGATTCTAATCTTCAACTTAGCTTAGCCTTTTTGGTCAATTCCCTCCTTTTAATTTTAGGCGCCAGCATTTTTCAAGGAAAAGCAGAGCATATTAAAGCATTTTCAGATATGTATCAAGCACTGGCAGACCCAAAAATCGCTGGTAGCATTGCCAGTGCTAGCCTATCAACACTTTTCGCCACAGCCCTCTTAGCTAGTGGGCAAAACTCCACTATCACAGGAACGCTGACAGGGGAAATTGTCATGGAAGGCTTTCTTAATATCACCTTACCAAGATGGTTGATTCGCATGATTACAAGAAGTGCTGCTCTATTACCTGTTGCCATCTCTGCCCTAATTTTTGGCAATACAGAAGGGGCGCTAGATCAACTCTTAATTTACTCTCAGGTCTTTTTATCTATCGCACTTCCTTTTTCCATTTTTCCTTTGATTTATTTTAGCTCTAAAAAAGACCTCATGGGGGAATTTCAAAATCGCAAATGGAATACCATATTAGCTTATGCGGCAGCTGTTATGTTGACACTGTTAAATCTCAAGCTGATTATTGACTTATGGTGAAACCTAAATCCGTAAGCTCCTCTAGGCCACCTAGATTGGTTACTTTAGTAAATCCCTCATCTTTCAAATAAAGGGCTACCTGTTCTGCACGAACCCCTGCTTTACAATAGACATAAAGTTCCTGTGTTTGATCAGCAGTTTTTGCCCAATGGGGAATGTCACTCATAGGAATATTTTGGCTGCCCGTGATATGCCCTAGAGCATATTCCTCAGGTTCTCGAACATCAATCAGAAGGGCATTAGGATTCATTTTTTCTAACATTATCTACTCTTTTCTATCTTGATATACTTAGTATAGCAAATTTTAATAAGAATATCAGATTTTTAAACAATCAGAATAGCTTTCCCTTCAAACAACCTAAATACGGTGAGTAGGTTAATTCTTAATATAAGCTTCTCTAAAATCAGCTTCTCTTTACGATCAAGTAAGTATCTGAATTGAGATTCTCTTCTAAAGAAATACTATTTCATTTTAACAGTGCCTTTTTCAAAATAGCAAGCACTTCAAAAAATTTACTTTTTCCTCTTTTTTAGGTAAACTGGACTTATGGAAATTATTCGACTTTTAAATGCTGTCGCACGTGAAAACACTTATCTTTTAATAAATGATGAAGCTTGTCTTGTCATAGATCCAGGAAGTGATCATGCTGCGATCATTCATCAACTAGAAAAACAAAATCGTCCCTTGGCAGCTATCTTATTAACCCACACCCACTATGACCACATCATGAGTGTGGATATTCTTAGAGAGCGCTATGCTTGCCCAGTCTATGTTTCTGAAAAAGAGGCTGACTGGCTCTTTACCCCTGAGCTTAATCTTTCTGGTCTTGACCGCCACTCCGATATGCCTGATGTGATCATCAAGCCAGCAGATGCTTTTTTTAACTACCATAGTCCTTACCAGCTCTCTGGCTTTCAGTTTAGTGTCGTCCCTACACCTGGCCATTCACACGGTGGGGTTTCCTTTATCTTTGAAAAAGAGGAAACTGTCTTTTCTGGTGATGCGCTTTTTAAAGAAACTGTCGGACGTACTGACTTGCCAACTAGTAACTTTGATGATCTCATCTCTGGGATAAAAGAGCAACTGCTGACGCTCCCTAATCACTATACCGTTTATCCTGGACACGGTTGGGATACCACCATTGGACACGAGAAAACCTTTAATCCGTTTTTAAAATAAGAAAAAAGTCCGTATAGCCTTCAGAACGTAGACAAACTCCTAAAAATATAAAAAATTAGAGAAGTTTGCGAAAGATGACAAATTATTAAACTCTCAGAAATGTTGATATTCAAATGTTTCTGAGAGTTTTTATTTTCAACATAAAGAAAAAAGATTGAAGAAAATTATCCAAAATGGACTTTTTCTTCAATCTGAAGTCTATGCGGGCTTTTTTCTTATTTTAAAATTGATAAGAGACTCTCATAAGAATCTACCACACCATAAACACGTTCGTCTTCTATCAAACCTTTTTCTTTCAAGGCTTTGAAGTGGGCCTTGGCACACTCAATTTTTGCCAACTCTGCCCCTTTCAGTTGCAAACTAGACATGGAACCCTTGGTTTCGGCTACAAAGTAAACATGCTTAACCGAACCATCTCGAAAGGCAATTGCCCAGTCAGGGTTGTAATCACCCAGAGGTGTGGAAATTTTAAATTTGCTTGGCAATTTAGTATAAACCATAACATCTTCAAATTGGTCCAACTCTTCTTTGAACTTCTGTTCTGTATCCGAATCAACCTTCACATAGTTATAAACTCCTTTTCGGGATTCTAATAACCGCTTATCTGATAATTTCCCACTTTCTGGATTGTCTGTAAAAACAGAAGTGTCAAAGGTTTCTTCCAAGATATTGTAACGAATATGCTCAATCACCTGACTGGCCTTTTGCTCGTTGATGAGGCGGCTTGTTCGTTGGATAAATGCCTCAGGGTTATAGGCGAACATCTCAAACTTGCTTGGTGAAATCTGATTCAAGATATTGGCAATAGTTTTTCGTTTCAACTCCGTGCGACTGGCGATTTCACCCAGTAAATCATATCGGAGTTGAATAGAGGTCTTGTCCAATTCAGCCTGACGCTTGCCATCCTTATTAACCTTGAAATCAAGACCTTGTTCAGCCTTCATTTCTTTTGCTTCAACCTCTGTAATCATATAGCTTGGCTT
Source organism: Streptococcus porcorum (assembly GCF_053203725.1). Classification (NCBI taxonomy): domain Bacteria; kingdom Bacillati; phylum Bacillota; class Bacilli; order Lactobacillales; family Streptococcaceae; genus Streptococcus; species Streptococcus porcorum. The sequence continues at coordinate 30,660 of NZ_JBRUDG010000011.1, forward strand.
TTTGACAAATAAGCCCTCATTTAAAGCCTTAATAGATTTTTCAATCAACTCCTCATCATCAAACTCAACGTAGTAAGTGGACTTGTGATGAATACTTTCCCACAAGCGCTTAAACTCTTGGCGATTGTAGTTATCAGGGTTAATTTCCCTAGCAAAGACCACTTCAGAATCATTTTCACGCTCAATCTGGTAACGATTGGCATCGTAAATCGTTTCTAAAATACCTTTTACAGCTACTTCATAGCCAGCTAGATTTTCAGAAAGAACAAACTGACTCGTTTCTTTTTGTTCAAAATAGGTAGCGGTTAGATTTCCCTTGCTGTCAATATAATCTTGCTTAATCAACTGGCATTCAATCTCTTTAGCCACTTCCTTGGTAACAGTCAGTTTTTGACCAGCTTCATTTTCCAAGACTTTATCGACAAAGAGATCTACTTCCACTTTACTTGGTCGATCAGCCAGAATTTCCTTGAGTTCTTTTTGTAGGTTCTTGGCAAAGTCTTCGTAGCTTTCATTGGCAATGACGGTCAATTTGTTAATGTTATGAACATCTGCTCCTAAGAGTTCCTCATCCTGTCGAACCCCTTTTTGGTCAACAGCAAGACGCATCCCACGACCAATCTTTTGCCGTTTTTCTGTCTCCGTACCCGTATTTTTCAGAGTACAAATCTGGAAGACATTGGGATTGTCCCAGCCTTCTTTGAGGGCTGAGTGGGAGAAGATAAAGCGTACTGGCTCATCAAAGGACAGCAGACGCTCCTTGTCCTTCATAATCAAATCAAAGGCATCCTTGTCGTTGGACTGGTTGTTTCTCTTCTCAGTTGCCGATTTGTAATCCACAAACTTGACCTTGTCCGATTTTTTCACCTTATCAACGGAGAAATAACCTGCGTGAACGGGATTGCCTTCCTGATGATTATTTAGATAGTGCCAAAAGTTGCTGCCATGGAGGTTGGGATCGGCCAACAAGGCCTTGACCTGGGCTTCATATTCTTCTTCAAACATCTGGGCATAGGTGCCATTGTAGGCATCATTTTGATCGTCGTAGCACTTATACTTGGCAACTTCATCGATGAAGAAGAGAGAAAGTACCTTGATACCTCGTTTATATAGGCCTTCTTCTTTTTGCAGGTGACTGGCAATGGTTTCCCGAATCTGAATACGACGGATGTCATCTTCGTTGGTTTCCCCAATCACTTCGCCAACATGGAGTTTGCGATTGGCACCGATTTGAATGGAGTTTTCACCCTCAAACGCATCAAAATTACTCAAGGTCCAACCATCCTGATAGGCTGGGAGATTACCAGATTCTTCAAAAAGGACAAACGGTTCTTCAACCAGCTTGGTCACCCGCTTGACATTACCTGACTTGGTTCGCATCTCAAACTCAATCCGAGCCTTGGGCCCTGATTTTTGCGGAACCAGTTCTTGCAGATAAAGGTAGCCTTGTGTACCTGTGGTAGAAGTCTGCTCCACGGTCTTTACGGCAATCTTTTTAACCAACTTTTTATTGTAGGCGTCCAAGGCATCTAGACGATAAATCATATCGTGCTTGTCCTTATGGGTCGCTGAATAGCGGAGGGTAAATAGGGGCTTGAAATCCACAAGGCGTTCTTTGGTCTTTTTCCCCTCAACCGACTGAGGCTCATCGATAATCAAAATCGGATTGGTCGCCGCGATGACATCAATGGGCTTTCTCCAGCGAAAACTTTCCTGTCTGTTATTAATTCGATTAGCTTCTGTCCCCTTTGAATTAAAGGCCTGGGAGTTGATGATCATGACCTGAATGTCCGAGGAGTTGGCAAACTTGTCCAGCTCACCCAAACGGCTAGAGTCATAGACAAAGTAGCGTGGTTTCTTGCCGTACTCCAACTGGAAATGGTCTGCCATCATCTCAAAGGACTTGAGCACCCCCTCACGAATGGCGATACTCGGCACCACGATGATAAACTTGAGCCAGCCATACTGCTTGTTGAGCTCCATCAGGGTGCGGATGTAGGTATAGGTCTTCCCTGTCCCTGTCTCCATCTCAATGGTCAAATTGTAAGACGGACGACCATCCACTTTTTGGATGGATAGGTTTTTGGAAGGTTTTAAATGATTGACTTGCTGAATCTTTCTAACTTTTTGGCTGACAATGTCCTGCGAAAGCCGGATGGGAGCATTGCGGAAACCGATAAAATTCATATCCAGTTCCGCATCCATTCCCTGACCCTTGTCTATGTGGTAGTCAAAACCGCTGTGTTTACCCTGACCAGCAAAAACATCCACAACAGAGGCCACCGCATCTAACTGAAATTGCTGCTTCTTAAATTGAAGTTTCATAATTAAGATACTAAGGGCGTCTAAGGAACACAGACAAAATAGGCATTTTTAAATTGGAGTTTACTCCAAGTAAAAATGATCTTTTTGTCCAAGTCCCTAGCCCGTGTTCAGTTAAACCTGAACATTCCTTTCTAAATATTTTGGAAATAAGCGAAATGAAAGTAAATATTCCTCATTTCAGTCCTTTATAAGCAACCCATGAATAAAGTAAAATAATAATAATCACAATTGGTATCTGTAAGTATATAAAAATATTATCTGGACTAAAATCTTTTGTTTCTTTCCAAATCAAAAATTTTTGAAAACAATTTGTATTCTGTTCATTCTCTGGTACTTGGGAGTTTCTTGTCAGTTGTCTTTTAGCAATTTTGTAATCAACATCTTCATGGTTCTCATAGCCCTGCAAACTAATTTGATATTTCTCCATAATTGCCCTATATCTCCTAAAACGATCAAGTTCAGAATATTCCCCTTCTCCTGTATTATGCTTTAAAAAAATATTTTTCAGCTGTAATACAAAATTTTCTAATTCTAACTGGTGATAGTGATATTTCAGAGCACGCTCATTATAGTTCTGAGCAGAACAAAAATACTGGACTAACATTGTATATAACGAAAAAGAAGCAGAAATCATCAAACCTGATTTACTGTTATTAATTGGCAAGGGCAAAAGAGAGACAATCAGTAAGGCAACTGATACAATGTTCATCCCTAAAAATAGAAAATCCCAAGCATCTGAATATTTATATAATCGTTCACTTGCCTTAATCCTAGCAGTTCTTACAATGTCGATAGAGTAAATCTTTTTCTCAATCTCGTCATCAATGGAATTTTCTCTAAATCTTCTCTCTACCATCCCCTACACCACCTTCACTTCGGTACCTGGTGCTTCTTCTTTGAAGATTTGGCCAAGGTTGATTTTGGCTGCAGAGTTGGCGAAGGATTCATCCTTAAAGACAGCACGGAGTGGCTCTTCTTTGGCAATTTGACGGATGACGCTTTCTGAAATCTCATCTGCAAAGCAGGCAATCAAGGCACCGTCTGCCACATTGTAAATGTCTGTGCCGTCAATTTGAGTTTTAGCGATTGGAAGAGATAATTCCATGCCCCAGGTCAGCATAATTTGGAAGAGGAGGTCAAGGTCTGTCCGACCGTCTTTGATGTTGGAAACACTGTCAAAAAGACTTTCTTGGCTAAAGTTGTCTGGTGTTTGGCTGACATCCTTGAAGTTTGAACTGTCTAGCTTATAAGCTCTAAAACCAAAGTCTTGCTTGCCAAGGGTTTCTGGATGTTCTTCCTGAATCTTTTTGGCAGCCCGACGGATCCGCTCACGAGAAATCTGGTCAATGGTTTCATAGCCAGCCTCCTTGGCAGCTGATTTGTCTGCCACCTGCTCATCCAGCGTACAGAGAATGTACTTGCGATTGCCACCGTCTTCAGCATTCAACTGCATAACCGCATCAGCCGTGGTTGCGGAACCAGCGAAGAAGTCGAGGATGTAAGAACTCTTATTAGATGCAAGTTCGCAGATATATTTAACTAATCCACTAGGTTTAGGGGTATCAAACAATGCAAAATTATTAAAATATTCTTTTATTTCTTTGGTTGCTACTTGATTCGATGGCAAATCACCCCACCAAGTATTTGCTAACACTCCTTCTTTAATCTTATCACTTAAAAATACCTTATATCGTGGTTTTCCAGCTCCATTTTTAGGAAAAATAACTCTATTATCTGATAATAATTTTTCGAAAGTTTCTTTTTTGAATCTCCACTCATCTGTTAACTCAATACCTGAAGGTGTAACAATGGAATACTTTGCTCCTCCAACATTTGTACAAGGCATTGTAACATAGACTCCTCGAGGATCATTATCTAAATTTTTATATGATGAAAAATCAATCTTTCCTTTAACTCTATTTAATACCTCACCCTCGTTCTTTGAGTAAATAAAAACGTATTCGTGAATCGGGGAGATATTTTTAGATAAATTTGCTTGACTATCGCGACGTTTTCTAACAGAATTCGCCACAAAATTCTCCTCCCCAAATATCTCGTCACAGATGGCTTTGAGGTTGGCTTGTTCGTTGTCATCAATGGAGATAAAGATAACGCCATTGTCCTTGAGGAGGTTGCGGGCAAGAACTAGGCGGGGGTACATCATATTGAGCCAGTCAGAATGATATTTAGCAGATTGCTTAGCATTTTTTTCAAACTTAAAGAGCAGTTCATCATTCTCATTTCTTTGTTTTGAAATCTCCTCTAATTCTTTCTCTGATAATTGCGACCTATCTCGATATACAAAGTCCTGACCTGTATTGTAAGGTGGGTCAATGTAAATCATATCAATCTTGCCCAGATAAGACTCCTGCAAGACCTTGAGGACTTCCAGATTGTCCCCTGTAATAAAGACATTTTCAGACTTTTCAAAGTCAACACTTTCCTCAAGATCTGGGCGAAGGGTCTGGCTGGTCGGTTTACCTGCCTCCGCAATCGCTCCGCGTTTGCCGACCCAGGTAAACTCATAGGACTCTCGCCCTTCAACAATCTCTCGTGAAAGGAATTGGCGTAGCTTGTCAAAATCAATGGCTGGTCGCAACCTGCCATTTTCATCACTACTTTCTGTTAGAACCTCAGGAAAAAGCTGACCAATTTTTGTAATGTTGTCTGATAAAATATCTTTTGACGTTAGGTCTAGCTTTTCAACTTGAGTGTATTCTCCAAACTTTGCTGTGCTCATGGTAATCTCCTTTTCTTAGGCTGTCAAGCCTTTTTTGATGATGTAGATAAAAAATTGTCAAACGATTTTAGTTTGTGATATAATAGTTTCGAAAAAAGGATTGAGCGCCAACTCAATCCCAGTAGAACCGCTTTAAAGACGGTGGCTCATTTTTAACTATTCAGAAATAGCCGTTACTAGCCAAAGTATTGACGGCTATTTCTTTTGGTCATCATCTTTGAAGATTTTATAGCACAACCCTATCAAGGCGATGGTAAAACCACCAAAACTCAATAAAGTTTGTACCACTTCAAACGCTGTCAAAAGATTGTTACCCCCTTTCCGTCAGATTTTGATGAGTTGCTCATAGGCATCACCGTCCTCTCACTTAGAAAGTAACCACCGTCTTTCTCCTACATCCATTCATGGATACAGGAGCACTTTTCTACTGTTCTATACCATGTTTTTTTACAGAATTCACCTGGATTTTAATGCTTACTAAAATTTCATGTAGCATTTGTCAAACGATTTTAGTTTGTGGTATAATGGTTTTGAAAAAGGGATTGAGCGTCAACTCAATCCCAGTAGAACCGCTTAAGACGGTGGTTCGTGTTATGCTAATTTAGAAATAGCCGTCACTCCCCAAAGTTTTGACGGCTATTTCTTTTGGTCATCATCTTTGAAGATTTTATAGCACAAACCTATCAAGGCGATGGTAAAACCACCAAAACTCAATAAAGTTTGTACCACTTCAAATGCTGTCAAAAGATTGTTACCCCCTTTCCGTCAGATTTTGATGAATTGCACATAGGCATCACCGTCCTCTCACTTAGAAAGTAACCACCGTCTTTCTCCTACATCCATTCATGGATACAGGAGCACTTTTCTACTGTTCTATTATACCATATTTTCCACAGATTTTACTGTGGATTTTTTTGAACCTGTGTTCACTTGTGAAGTGCTTTCATATAGTAATAGTTTTTAGCTAATCCAGGCAGTTTTTTGAAGAAATACTGGCTGTATTTTGAAAAAAACGAACGATGACTAGCTTAAAAACTAGCCTTAGATGAAGGTGCTGAACTGTGAATGCTGGTTCTCAACTGTTGGATTTCTTCCTCTAGGGCTTTGTAGGCCTTTCGAAGTTCCATTTGTTTGCGCATGGCTTTTTCGGCAAACATCTTTTTCTTGAGCTGGGCTGCTTTCTTTTCCATTGCTGCTAAGCGTTCCGTCTGCTCAATCTGGTCTTTGATAGAAGCTTCGCCCCCGACCAGTTCTTCTTCCCCCGCTTGTTTGACCAAGTTTTCATAAAACTGGTCCAAGTCCCTTTCTTGGTAGGTCAATGCCAGAGGTTTGTCTGTTTGAAAGTGACGAACAATCTTAAAATTCCGTCCCTCTCTCGATTGCGCCAGCTTTTCCTTAAAATGAATCAAATACTGGCTAGTCCCATCTGGAAATACCAGATGAAAGAGGGTGTGAAATCCCAGATAAGTGTCCAGCTCTGCTAGTAAGTGCGGGTCTAGTTGCTGACTCAAGAGATCAATCCGAAGGACGATGATTTGCTGAATGGTCTTGCCCGCTGGAATGGGGAGGGTCTTGGAATCTAGTTGATGGGTAGCAGTAATCTGGCCGATTTGTTGCCGGAGGAGCTGCTTATCAGCTTTAGACAGGCCAAAATTATCTAGAAAGTCCTTGTTGCCTTTTTGATAAGGCTTGTAGAGGACTTTGGGTCTTGGAATCTGAGTAGATGGTAAAAATGGCATCTTAGTCTTCTCCTTTCAAAACGGCAAAGAAGGCCATCAGTTCGAAATCATCACTCCCATCCACCCCGCTATCCATAAAGTCAATGGTATCTGACGTGAAGAGGGACTCATTGAAGGTCTCCTCATCACTCTCCACGAGATTTTCAAGACTTCTTTGCAAGAGGTCGGAGTAATGCTCCATTTTGGCACCATCATCAGTGGCACGATTGTAGGTTGCCACCAAATCTTTCTCAGGCTGATGTTTGCCCTTGGTAATCATGCGTAAATGTTCCAGCAATGCCTTGGTATCCGCAATGGAGTAGACCGTTTCTCCCTGGTCACTGATATAGACCAGATAGTAGGGATGAAGACGATTTTTCTTACTGAGATGGGTCTGGTGGGCAATATTCTTCAAGAGGAAGATGGCTCCAGCTGATTGCCCTTGCCCTGCCTGCACCACTGCTTGAAGACCTTTAGGCATTGCCTCTAACTCTGGGTGTTTGGCTAAATAGCTGAGCAGGTCCATACGGTAGTCTTCCAAACCTAGATCCATAATGGAAATCCCCTCATTCATATCTTCCAAATCAATGACTTCTGTCTGGAGGCGTTCAAGTTGTTTCTTCCGATAATTATTGTCCTCGATTTCCTCATTGGTCAAGACATTGTCATCAGCCGTTGAAGTCAGTACAGAAATTTTCATTCTGGATTCCACACGCGCCTTGAGATCGATATAAGCGTCCAAAGCAATGTTGGGCCAAAAATTGACCAGCTGGATGTATTTGTTCTGACTACCGATACGATCTACCCGACCAAAGCGCTGGACAATACGGACAGGATTCCAGTGAATGTCATAGTTAATCATGGTATCAGCGTCTTGCAGGTTTTGACCTTCTGAGATAACATCCGTTGCTATTAAGATATCAATTTCCCGCTGATCATCAGGATAAAGCAAGTCCTTCTGCTTGGATCGCGGTGAAAAATAGGTCAGAAGGGTGTTCAAGTCCTTATTTTTTAGCGGTAAGGTAGCCGAAAAGCCCTTGGTCCCTGAGATCTGTGCTGTGTGAAGTCCGTACTTATCCAAAAGATACTGACTGATAGTTTTATAGAGATAGTCTGTAGTCGTCGCAAACGCTGAGAAGATAATCAATTTTTTGTTTTCTGGATTGATAGGGTTTGCTAGCTTGTTATCTATCAGGTTAATTAAGGTTTGTAATTTCTGATCTTCCTGTGGAGTAATAAGTTTAACTAGATCTTCTAACTCCCTCAAAATTGTCTGGTCAGCTTGTAAATCTCGTTTCCAAGATAGGTAATCCATGTCCGATAACTTAATAGGGAATTTCTTTCCAACAAAGATATCCGTATTGCTATCTTCAATATCAAAATCATCCTCAACTAATTCTTGGAAGGAAATCTTATCATCTCCACCGACAGTTTCAAACGCTTCAATACTCAAAATTGTCTGATCTACATAAGCCTTTACTACATCAATTAAGGTGAATCTAAAAGCCTCCACAGAGCTTTCTAGGCGTTTTAAGAGGTTAATCATCATCAGTTTCTTAATCCCTGTTTCACGCCCAAGCTGAGTCAATCCTTGACCTTCCTTTTTTTCATAAAGACAGCGTTTTGAGGGATGAATATAGATACTAGGTTGATAGATGGTCAACTGTAATTGATCGAGCAAGGTATAGATTCGCTCATAAGTAATATCTTTTTGACTTACCGTCAAATCTGGATAAAAATTTTGGGGTGCCAGTCGTTTCGGAAAATCACCAATGGCATTTCTATCATAGAATTGTCTAATATGTTTACGGCTACGAGCAATGGTCACGCTATCAAGAACTTTAAAGAAGTCAAAATCAAGTTTATCTAGCAAAGCTGCTGTCGTACGTGATTCTGCTGGCAGATCTACCCATTGATTATAAGCGGTTTGAGCCATGCGAAAGATATCATTGACCGATGATTTAGTATCTAATTTGGCATCCAATTGTTCTGAATCACCTTCATAGGCTAGGGCAATCTGATTTTTCAAGTCATTAAAACGGTTATTAACTGGGGTTGCAGACAGCATGAGGACTTTTGTCGGCACGCCACTTTTGATAATCCGATTCATCAAACGGGAGTAGCGATTTTCACGACCTTCTTCAATCTCTGCATCCGAAGAACCACCGTTTCTAAAGTTATGTGATTCATCAATGACCACTAGATCATAGGTGTCCCAACGATTAAGCGCCAAATCAATTCCATTTGAGGTTCCCTTATCCCGACTGAGGTCCGTATGGTAAAGGACATCGTACTGGAGATAGCGATCATAGATGGGATTATTAACATAATCATGACGGTACATATTCCAGTTATGCTCCAACTTTTTGGGGCAAAGCACCAGGATACGTTTCCCTCTGTATGCGTAGTAGGTCATGACAGCAAGAGCCGTAAAGGTCTTCCCCAGACCAACTGAATCTGCCAAAATACAGCCGTTGTAGCGTTCCAATTTTGAAATCAAGGACTTGACCGCATCCTTTTGAAAATCATACAAGAGATTCCAAATCTTGGTTTCCTTGTATTGCACATGCTCATTGGGAAGTTGATCCTGATTGACATCTTCTAAAAAGTCACTAAAGATATTATAAAGCATGACATAATAGAGAAACTCTGGTGAGTGCTCCTTGTGAGCTAAGGTTAGATTTTCCAAAATTTCCTCAGTTACATCACGAAAATACTCATCATTGTTCCAATAATCTTCAAAGTTTCTCAAATAGGTCAAACTTTGTGGCTCAGTATAAAGGTTACGACTGGATTTAAAGAGAGAATTTTCATAGCCAAGTTCTTTACGGTCAAAATTTTTTAGCTTATCCACTGTGATAACTTGATTGTTTTCAATACGAATCCCGTTATCAATTTCTTCATTGACATTAATAGACTTAAACTGAGCCTTTCTACGTACCCAATCAGCACATTCTTTAGCAAGTGACTTTTGGGTTAATTCGTTCATCAATTTCAATTCATACTCTGCCCCAAATATTGATGACTCACGTTGTTTCTTTGGTATGATATATTCACGGTATTCTTTAGCAACTTCATTAGTCGTAAAGGTTGGACTGGTAAAAATAAATTTCAACTCTTCAATTTGCTCTAGCTCTTCTTTCAAAGATTGATAAGCAAACATAGAAAAGGTTGCCGCAGCCATTTTTACCTTACTACCTTTTCCTAGATGTTCTTTTAACTGATCCCCCAAGAGAACCAGTCGGTTATCAATTTCCATCAACTACTCCTTCTTTAACAAGTCACACATTATTATACAATATTATTAACTTCAAAAACAATAAAAATTAAAAAGAGGCCTAAGCCTCTTTTGTTATACTTTCAAGAAACGTCTCATTGAGAGAACTGAACCTAGTGCTCCAATCACCATACCGACAGCTACCATGGCAACAATCATAGCTGGGATGAAAAAGCTAGGGGCATAAAGTGAGAGATTGTCCTCTTGGAAACTTGGATTCATCCCTTGATAAACCCAAGTATAGATAAAGAACATCAAGAGAGCTGGAACAATAGTTCCAATTAAGCCAATCCAAGCCCCCTCAAAGAAGAACGGTCCCTTAATGTAGGAATTTTTGGCACCTACAAGACGCATAATTTGAATTTCATTTTGACGTGCCATAATGGTGATACGAATAGTATTTGAAATGATAAAAATCGCAATCAATAACAAAATACCTGTCCCTGCTAGACCACCAATACGGATATAATTGGTAACAGTTGTTAAACGCTCGATATCTGCTCCACCAAAGTCAACCGAATCAACCTCTTCTAAATCTTGAATTTTTGCACTCAAACTTTTCAAGGAATCAGACGAGGTCAACTTAACTTCGTAAACATCCAAAAGTGGACTAGATTCCCAATCATCACCTAAAGTAGCCTTATATTTTTCTAGTTGTGCTTCCTTACTAGAATAAGTGATACTTTTGACTTGATCAAAAGCCATAATTTGATCATAAACCTTGTGATAATTCTTATTTGTAACGGTTTCACCTTTATCATTTTTAATCGTCTTTTGAGCGTCTGTCGATCCTTCTGATAAGCGAACTAAAATAGGAACATTCCCTTCAATATCTCTAGTCACCTTCTCGACATTTAACATCACTGAGGCAAACAAGCCCAATAGAATCAAGGTAATCGTCACAGAGGTTGTCGCAGCAAAGGTCATCCAACCATTACGTTTAATACTTTTCAGTGACTCCCAATTATAGCGAAAGAAACGCATCCGCACCATTAAAGTCACAAGCAAAGCAAGGATAATTACCCCTACACCTATTAGAATCCAAGGAGCTGCATTTCCGCCCACCTCTTGGCTACGTTGCCAAATTTGTTTCAATAGATTAGTCATCGTATCCATAGTCTCCTTCCTCTTGATCACGTACTAAACGTCCTTCTTCAACTGCTAGAACACGATGTTTCATAGTGTTGACAATAACACTATTATGCGTTGCCATAATCACAGTTGTCCCTTGAAGATTGATACGTTCAAGCAACTGCATTATCTCTAGTGCAATTTCAGGATCTAGGTTACCTGTTGGCTCATCGGCAATCAAAAGTTTTGGATTATTGACAATGGCACGCGCAATCGCAACACGTTGCTGCTCACCACCTGATAATTCCTCAGGAAATGAACGTGATTTATGTTTAAGACCAACTAAGTTCAATACCTCTGGCACACGCTTTTTAATATCCTTACGTTTGCTCCCAATCACTTCCATGGCAAATGCAACATTTTCATAAACCGTCTTTCGCTGAAGCAATTTATAGTCTTGGAAGACAACTCCAATGTTACGACGTAAAATAGGAACTTGACGCGCTTTAAGTTTTGTCAACTCAAATTCACCAACTTTAATGGTCCCTTTGGTTGCAGTTTCCTCACGGTACAAGAGCTTAATAAAGCTTGATTTTCCTGCTCCAGATGGACCAACAAGATAAACAAACTCTCCCTGATTGATAGAGACTGATAAATCTCTGAGTGCTGTAGAGCCACGTTTATATTTTTTGGTCACTCCTTTAAGTTCAATTAAGGCCATATTTTTCCTTTCTCTTATTCCATACGCCATTTTAGATAAGCGTCAATAAAGCCATCTAACTCACCGTCCATCACCTTATCCACTTGTGCTACTTCAAAGCTAGTCCGATGGTCTTTGACCATAGTATAAGGAGTAAAGACATATGATCTGATCTGACTTCCCCATGTAATCTCTTTTTTATCTCCTTTTAGAGCTGAGACTTCTTCGGCTTTTTTCTCTTGCTCCATTTGATAAAGCTTAGCCTGCAACATCTTCATGGCACGATCTCGGTTTCCATACTGGGTACGATCAACCGTTGAAGCTACGACAATTCCTGTTGGAATATGTGTCAAACGCACACCAGTTGAAACCTTGTTGACATTTTGTCCACCAGCACCACCTGAACGGAAAGTATCCATCTTAATCTCATCATCTCTAATCTCAACTTCAATGGTATCATCAAGTTCAGGCATTACCTCGACAGAAGTGAATGACGTGTGGCGTCGTTTAGCTGAGTCAAAAGGTGAAATCCTTACCAAACGATGTACTCCCATCTCAGACTTCAACAAGCCATAAGCATTTGGTCCTTCAAACGATAAGGTAACAGATTTAATGCCAGCCTCATCACCTGCTTGATAGTCCAAAACCTCAACCTTAAAACCTTTAGCGTTTCCAAAACGGGTGTACATCCTCATGAGCATTTCTCCCCAATCTTGAGCCTCTGTTCCCCCTGATCCTGGGTGAATTTCCAAAATTGCATTATTATTATCATAAGGCTCTGACAATAAGAGAGTCATCTCATAGCTGGTCATGATTTTCTCTAACTTTACAAGGCTCTCCTCTAACTCTTCTTGTAAAGAAGCATCTTCGGCTAGCATGTCTTGAAGAATCTCAACTTCATCAACCAGCTCCTCCATATTGTGGAAGGTTTCATATTTTTGCTTTAACTCATTTAATTCTTGAGACGTTTTTTGCGCTGCAATGTTATCATTCCAAAAATCTGGCTCAGTCATACGATTTTCTAGCAGGGCAATCTCTTCTTCTAGGCGATCTAAGTCAAAGAGACCTCCTGAAGCTAGTCAACTTCTCTTTATGTTCTACTATTTTTTGACGGATTTCTGCAATATCCATACTATACCTCTTTCTTTTCAATCCTTTTCATTTTATCATAAATAGCCTATATTTGCCATTTTTTAAGGACTCTGGCACGCTCGTCCATAATATCATTATTAGATGAATCAATCCTTAACACAAAATTTTGAAGCTCTTCATTCGGTTTTTTGATAATTTCTCCAATAGCCCAAATGGCTGTTGCAACATGGATAGGATTTTGATTTTTATCAATGATTTCTAAAAGCTTCACCACTGCTGTTTTATCATGAGCATTAGCTAAAGCGATAATCGCATTTCGTTGCAAGATATTTTTTCCACGCCAAGATCCCGCAATCATTCCAAATTTCTCCTTGAACTGAGTATTTGATAATTCAAGAAATGGGATCAATTCTGGGTGCGCTAATTCTGGATCAATCTCTGTGACAGGAGGATGGTCAATCCCTTTATTATAAGGGCAAGAAATTTGACAAATATCACAACCATAGATAACCGTCTTTATTTTTTTCCGAAATTCTAAGGCCATCATTCCCTTATCTTGCGTTTGAAAGCTCAGACAACGTTTCGCATCCATGGTTGAATCACCATTTAAACAAGAGGTTGGACAAGAAGTTAAACAGCGCGTGCAATCACCACAACCATAATCAACAGGCTGATCAGGTTCAATCTCTAAATTGGTAATCAATTCCCCTAAAAACATATAAGAGCCGTATTCTTTAGAGATAACCAGCCCATTTTTTCCGATAAACCCAATCCCCGCTCGCCTAGCAACTGCCGTGTCAACCAAAGCACCTGTATCAACCATAGCCTTATGTTCATAAGGAAAACCTTCCTCTTGACATAGCCCTTCGATTCCTTCTGAAAGTTTTTTTAGCTTGTCGGCAACGACGTAATGATAATCAAGCCCCCAACTGTTAGGGGTTATCTTCCCCCGTTTATATTCAGTTTTTTGAGGTTGCTGGGGAAGTTTATGAGGATAAGCAATTGCAATGGAGATAATGGTTTTGGCACTTTCCAGTGACAGTCTTGGTTTCACCCTCTCCTCAATATTTTTATGTTCAAAACCTGAGTTAGTACCATTTTCGACTGCTAAGCGCAAGCTTTTCTCCAAATAAGAAAAATCATCAGCTGTTGTAAAACCTATCTTTGAAATACCAATATCATTGGCTAATTCTTGAATCCTTTTTTTAATATCCATATCTTTATTTTAGTGGAAAGCTGTTTGCGATGCAAGAAAAATAGGCTGGATAACTCCAACCTATTTAGGATGTTCTAAATCTTCTGGATGTTGAAACAAATCATTTTCCTCTTCGGATAAAGTCCAAGTCAAGCGAGACAAAAGGGGAACATCTACCATACTCATATAAGGGTAATTTTGATAGACTTCAAAAGTAACGCTGTGAGCTTTACCATCATCTCGAACATCAATCACTTCGTAACGGTAGCTGACCTTGGCATCTTTTGGAAGCTCCTCTATATCACTGGTATTTGCTCCTGACTCACCAATTTTTTCATTTAAAATAGCCAAAGTCTTTTGATTAGTTATTTTTGCCACTTGTTCATGACGAGCATTATAAACAAGGATATGATCTTGCTTTGCTGAAACTTGCCGACAAGCTACTAAAATCCAAAAAGATAAGATGAGACTGAACACACTGAGACTAACCAGTCTGAACCCCTTTTTCATGACTGCCACCTCCCTTTTATTGTATTGTATCACTAATGCAATATTGTGTCAAGAATTAATAAAAGAGCTAAGGAGTTGACCTTAGCTCTTTTATCATTTTTTCTCAATCATCAAAATTTTAGATTGCTTTTTCATCGTAACCAAGTTTACGTTGAACAAATTTGACGATTTCAACTGCCAATACCATGATTAAACTTCCAATGATGGTTACTAACCATTGTGTCGGAGATAAGACAGACACATGGAAGAAGGTATTAAATCCTGGAATAACAATTGTTGCCATCAACAACAAGAAAGCAAGTGGAATAGACCAGTTGAAGAGTCTGTTTTTAAAGAGTCCCACTGTAAAGATAGACTGGTAAACAGATTTAACGTTATAAGCATGCACCAACTGGATAAGACCCAAAGTCACATATGCCATCGTCAATGCATCTGCGTGAATTTCTTTATAAGTTGCATGTTCTGGGTAAAGAAGTGCAAAACCATATACCCCAAGAACGAGGATAGTTTGTAAAATTCCTTGATAGATGATGGAACTCATCACACCACCTGAGAAGAAGCTTGAGTTACGTCCACGAGGCTTATGCGTCATAACACCTGGTTCTGCCGGTTCAACACCAAGCGCGATAGCTGGAAGGGTATCAGTCACTAAGTTAATCCATAAAAGATGAACTGGTTCAAGAACATCCCAACCAAATAAAGTCGCAAGGAAGATGGTTAGAACCTCTGCAGTATTAGCTGAAAGAAGGTACTGAATCGTTTTTTGAATGTTAGAGAAGACCTTACGTCCTTCTTCAACAGCAACAATAATGGTTGCAAAGTTATCATCTGCAAGGACCATATCAGATGCTCCTTTAGATACCTCTGTACCTGTAATCCCCATACCAATACCAATATCGGCTGTCTTAAGTGATGGTGCATCATTAACACCATCACCGGTCATAGCAACTACCTTACCGTCATTTTGCCATGCTTTCACAATACGAACCTTATGTTCAGGAGAAACACGCGCATAAACAGAATATTGTTTGAAAACTTTTTGGAATTCTTCATCAGATAATTCATTAAGTTCTGCGCCAGTGAAGACATGGTCTTCTGTATCACCTTCTTCAATAATACCAAGACGCTTAGCGATAGCTTCTGCAGTATCTTGATGGTCTCCTGTGATCATAATTGGACGAATACCAGCTTCCTTAGCCACACGAACTGCTTCTGCTGCCTCTGGACGCTCAGGGTCAATCATTCCGACAAGGCCTGAGAAGACTAAGTCATTTTCAACAATGTCTGACTCAAGTTCAGGGATAGCATCAACATACTTGTATGCCATCATCAAGACACGAAGGGCTTGTTTAGCCAATGATTTATTGGTAGATAAGATAGCAGACTTATCTTCTTCTGTGATTGGGCGGATAGAGCCATTGTCTTCAATCTGTGTAACGCGCTTAAGTAGTTGATCAGGTGCACCTTTAACAGCAACCAAGAACTTACCATCTGCTTGCTGGTGAATGGTTGACATGAGTTTACGTGTTGAATCAAATGGTAACTCCGCAACACGAGGCTCATCAACTAAAGCTTCACGAACATCAAAATCATGATCAAGACCAAACTGAACAAGAGCTGTTTCCGTTGGATCTCCAATTAATTTCCCTGTTGGATCAACTTTAGTATCATTCGCAAAGTTCATGACACGAAGAGTTGAGTTACTTGCCTCAAATGCTTCTTTTGCATCAATCAATTGACCGTTTGTATAGACTTTTTCAACTGTCATTTGGTTCATCGTTAAAGTACCAGTTTTATCTGATGCAATAATTTCAGTTGAACCAAGTGTCTCAACAGCAGGCAACTTACGTACAATTGAATTACGTTTAGCAAGAACCTGTGTTCCAAGAGAAAGCACCACGGTAACGATGGCAGGAAGTCCTTCTGGAATAGCTGCAACAGCAAGTGCCACAGAGGTCATCAAACCTTCAAGTGGAGCCTGTCCTTGGATGAACACACCAACCGCAAAAGTAATGGCTGCAATCACTAAAACAGCATAAGTAAGTGTCTTAGATAAGCCATTCAAGTTTTGCTTAAGTGGTGTATCAGATTCGTCTGCATTAGCCAACATCCCTGCAATTTTACCAACTTCGGTAAACATTCCTGTATTGGTTACGACACCAATACCACGACCATAAGTGACGTTAGAGTTTTGATAAGCCATGTTTACACGGTCACCAATCCCTGCATCAGCTTCTAATGTTACCGTCAAATCTTTTTCAACAGGAACAGACTCACCTGTCAGCGCAGCTTCTTCAATTTTAAGAGAGTTTGCTTCTAACAAGCGCATATCTGCAGGCACCACATCTCCCGCTTCAAGCATAACCACATCACCTGGAACAAGATCTTTAGAGTCCACCTCTACTACGTGACCATCACGAAGGACACGAGCAACTGGACTAGACATGTTTTTTAAGGCTTCGATTGCTGCTTCAGCTTGACCTTCTTGATAGACACCAAAAGCTGCGTTAAGGACAACTACTGCCAAAATGATGACAGCATCTGCCCAATCATGACCACCTGTGGTAATAACTGATAGAACTGCGGCAACCAACAGGATAATGATCATCAGGTCTTTGAACTGATCTAGAAATTTTGCTAAGAGGGTGCGTTTTTCCCCTTCATCAAGTTCATTACGACCGTACTCTGTGAGACGTTTACTTACTTCTTCACCAGTTAATCCTTCTGCTGAAGAGCCTAAGCTTGTCAACACATCGTCTGCATTTTGCGTGTAAAAAGTATCACGCTTTTGTTCTTTGGACAATTTTTCTCCTCCTTGGCCTCTATTTCTAAATGAAAAAGAGACCTGTTTTTATTAAAACAAGTCTCGCTATTTAAGATAGGGCCGGAAATAATTTCGGACTGACGACCCTATCACGATAAATATCGTTAGCTACTCCCTCGATTTGTTCTCTATTATAGCAAATTTATAAGGAAATTCAAACCATTTCTACTTTTGAAATCGTTTTCTAAATCCATGAAATTTTCATTTCGTAGTCTGCAAATATTTCTTGACTCTCTAACCCTTTTAAACGATAAGATAAATGAAGACATTGTTGATTTAAATCAACTTGATAAACGTCAGTTTGAGTAACAAAGTGTTGAATCCCTAAAGGTGTCGGAATAGTGACAACTGCTTCCTGACCTTCTAAAAAGCGCATAATGGTTTTAGGAGTTGAAAAGCGTGTCATTGTCATCTCAACGGATGAGAACTTGATCACAACCTTTTCTTTCTCTGAATTAGTAAACAGTAAATAGTCATACCCTCCTTTTTGAAGCCATTCTCCCTCATGGACTTCGTGAATGTATTCGACCTCTTCACCCATTTGAATCTTATTTTTTAGACTAATTTTCACCACGACATCTCCTCTTAAACTATTCTTTTCTATTCTATCAAAAATTCCACAAATTTGTCTTTGTTTGTTTAGCGCTAACTTTTCCAAAAAATAGGACTTTTTGCTATAATACTAACTATGATTGAAAAAATCTTCCGTGATCCTGTTCACAATTACATTCAAGTCAATTCTTTGGTTATCTATAACCTCATCAATACCAAAGAATTTCAGCGTCTTAGACGAATCAAACAACTGGGAACAAGCTCATTTACCTTTCACGGTGCTGAACATAGTCGCTTTTCTCACTGTTTAGGGGCTTATGAGATCGCCCGACGGGTCTCTGATAAATTTGAACGGCATTATCCAAATCAGTGGTCTCCCAAGGAGTCTTTTTTAACCATGGTTGCTGCACTTTTACATGACTTGGGGCATGGTCCCTTTTCACACACCTTTGAACGCTTATTTCATACTGATCATGAGGCTGTAACTCAAGAGATTATTACAAATCCTGAGACAGAAATTTGTCAGATTCTTAAAACCGTTTCTGAGGATTTCCCAAATCAAGTGGCTAGTGTGATTGACCATACACATCCTAATAAGACTATTGTCTCTCTGATTTCAAGTCAAATTGATGTGGATAGAATGGATTATTTATTAAGAGATTCTTACTATACTGGGGCAAGTTACGGACAGTTTGATTTAACCCATATTCTAAGAACCATTCGCCCTGTAGCATCAGGAATTGCTTTTGATCAAAAAGGGATGCATGCTGTCGAGGACTATATCATCCGTCGCTATCAAATGTACACGCAAATCTATTTCCACCCTGCTAGTCGGTCGGTTGAATTAGTGTTAGAAAAATTGTTACAACGTGCAAAATGGCTCTATCAAAAAAATCCAAATTATTTTTCTTTGAGTGCTCCAAAGCTAGTTCCCTTCTTTAAAGAAATCACTACCCTAGAAGATTATCTCTATCTAGATGATAGCATCTTAACGAGCTATTTTCAAAGTTGGATAGAGTCTGAGGATGCTATTTTATCTGATTTGGCTGCTTCTTTTATCAACCGTAAGCTATTCAAATCACTTTCTCTAGATGAAAAGGATACCAGTACCTTGTCTGCTCTCAAACAATGTATCGCAGCAGTTGGATTTGATCCTGATTATTACACAGGATGCCACAAAACTGTAGATTTACCCTACGATAGTTATCATCCAAGAGATAAAAAACCTCGGACACAAATTGATATATTAGATAAGCACGGATCTATTGTTGAACTCTCACAACTCTCCAGTCTAGTCAGTAGCCTAACTGGAAAACATCAAATCGACTTTCGTTTCTATTTTCCAAAAGAAATGTTAGAAGAAGATGATCTGTTTTTAGAAACCAAGCAAGCTTTTAAATTACTTTTGAAACAATAAGGAGAACCTATGTCCATCAAACTTGTTGCTGTCGATATTGACGGTACACTCATTAACAGTAAACGCGAAATCACTCCAGAAGTCTATCAAGCTGTACAAGAAGCAAAACAAGCTGATGTCAAAATTGTTATTACGACAGGACGTCCCATTGCAGGAGTTAAATCTCTCTTATCTCAACTCAATCTCGAAGATGAAGGTGACTATGTCATTACTTTCAACGGAGGACTGGTTCAAGATACGGCGACTGGTGAAGATTTAGTGAAAGAGACGCTCACTTATGAAGACTATTTGGAAATTGAATACCTAGCACGAAAACTTGGTCTTCATATGCACGCCATTACCAAAGATGGTATCTATACCGCCAACCGAAATATTGGTAAATACACCGTTCATGAAGCAACGCTAGTCAATATGCCAATTTTTTACCGCACGCCTGAAGAGATGGCAGATAAAGAAATTGTCAAAATCATGTTTATTGATGAACCTGAGATTCTTGACCCTGCTATCAAAAATATTCCAGCTGAATTTTATGAAAAGTATAACCTGGTTAAATCACAACCCTTCTACCTAGAAGTGGTTCACAAAAATGTCAGCAAGGGGAATGCAATTATTCATCTTGCTAAAAAACTTGGTCTTACTATGGAGCAAACCATGGCTATTGGAGATGAGGAAAATGACCGTGCCATGCTAGAAGTTGTTGGCCATCCAGTCGTTATGGAAAATGGGAATCCTGAACTGAAAAAAATCGCCAAACATATCACCAAATCAAACGATGAATCTGGTGTTGCACATGCTATTAGAGAGTGGGTATTAAAATAATGTACACCTATCAAGTGAATATTACTGAAAAAGAGCATGATGACTTTGTCAGCTCTCATAAACAAGCTAATCTCTTACAAAGTAGCTCTTGGGCAAAGGTAAAAGATAATTGGGGAAATGCAAGAATTGGCTTTTATGAAAATGAGATACTAAAAGCTGTGGCTTCTATCCTTATCCAGCCCCTGCCACTTGGATTTACCCTCTTATATATCCCTCGCGGTCCCATTATGGATTACACAGATAAGAAACTTGTCGCTTTTGTTCTAAAAAGTCTTAAAGAGTTTGGAAAAACCAAACGAGCTATTTTCATCAAATTTGATCCTAGCTTATTTTTAACCAAAGGGTTGATCACAGAAGAAAAATCAGACAATGCTGAAACTCTTGAAATCATCACTACTTTAGAGAGTTTAGGTTGTGAATGGACTGGACGAACAACAAATCTTGATGAAAATATTCAACCTCGTTTCCAAGCCAATATCTATCAAGATTATTTTTCAGATGAACAACTCTCCAAAAGTACTAAGCAAGCCATCCGAACCTCTCTAAATAAAGGGGTGGAAATTAGTTTTGGACAGACCGAATTTTTAGATGAATTTTCAGATCTCATGAAAAAAACAGAGGACCGCAAATCCATCTCACTTCGCGGAAAAAACTACTACAAAAAATTACTAGAAACCTACCCTGAACACTCTTATATCACTCTAGCTCACTTAGACCTAGAAAAACGTCAAACTTCTCTTCTTCAACAAAAAACTAAATTAGAGAATGAAGCTGCTAAATTTACTGAAAAAACCAAAGCAAGTAAAATCACTCATAACCAACAAGAGTTAGATAGAATAACAGAGGAACTCGCATTTTTGGAAGAAAAACTGAAAGATGGTCCAAAAAAAGTTGCCTTAGCTGGAACTTTAACCTTAGAGTTCGCTCAAACCTCTGAAAACGTCTACGCAGGTATGGATGACGAGTTCCGTCGTTATCAGCCTGCTATTATCACTTGGTATGAAACGGCTAAACATGCTTTTAAACGTGGTGCCATCTGGCAAAATATGGGAGGAGTAGAAAATGGCCTTGACGGAGGACTCTACAACTATAAATCTAAATTTAATCCTATTATTGAAGAATTTGCAGGTGAATTTAACCTCCCCGTAAACACTATTTTCTACCGTCTCACTAATAGTGCTTATAAAATTCGTAAAAAATTGAGGAGTAAAAATTAATGATTTTTTCTACTATTAGCAAGAAAGAGTTTTTAAACCACTGTCAACTCGCTGACAAAAAATCCTTTTTACAATCAGAAGAAATGGCCACATTGTTAAAAAAACGTGGATACACTGTTACTTATCTTGGTCTAAAAAACTCCCAAAAGGAAATAGTGATTTCTAGTTTAGTTTATACAAAACCAATGACTGGTGGGCTATACATGGAATTAAATTCTGGCCCCGTCGCTACTGATCTCTCCTATCTTTCTGATTTTTATAGAGAATTACAAATTTATGCTAAACAAAAAGGTGTGATAGAACTTGTCGTCAAACCCTATCAAACCTATCAAACCTTTGACACTGATGGAAATCCAATCTCGAAAGAACACACTGAATTGATTACTGATTTAACTTCCCTAGGCTATCTCCACGATGGCTTAAAAACAGGTTATCCTGGTGGGGAGCCTGATTGGCATTATGTCAAAGATTTAACTGACCTTAATCCTCAAACACTTCTAAAGTCCTTTAGTAAAAAGGGCAGACCCTTAGTAAAAAAATCCCAAACATTTGGGATAAAATTGAAACGCCTAAATCGGGACGAACTTCACTTATTTAAAGAAATTACTAGCTCTACCTCAGAACGCAGAGAATATAGCGATAAAAGTTTAGACTATTATCAAGATTTTTATGATAGTTTTGGTGATAAAGCTGAATTTATGGTGGCAGTCTTAAATTTTCAAGATTATTACCAACACCTCGAGGAGGATCAAGAAAAACTTTCAAATAAAATAAATCAATTAACAGAACGCTTAGAAGCTCAACCTCAGTCCCAAAAACTCCAAAACCAAATCCGAGAGTTTTCTCAGCAACATGAAACCTTCGAAACTCGGAAACAAGAAGCAAAAGAATTCATTCAGAAATATGGAAATGAAGATAAGATCTTAGCAGGAAGCCTCTTTCTTTATACTCCTCAAGAAGCAGTTTACCTTTTCAGCGGATCTTATCCAGAATTTAATAAATTCTATGCTCCTGCCCTTTTACAAGAGTATGTCATGCAAGAAGCCATTAAGCGTGGCATCACTTTTTATAACTTCTTAGGGATAATGGGAGAATTTGACGGTTCTGATGGTGTTTTACGATTTAAGCAAAACTTCAATGGCTATATTGTTAGAAAAATGGGAACCTTCCGTTACTATCCAAAACCTATTTTATACAAAGTTATTCAAATACTAAAATCATTACTTCATCGTTCATAAAGGAGTCTTATGGCATTCCAAATTATTACCCCTCAACAATTTCATAACCATATTTTAGCAGCAGACGCCCAAGCATTTGAGCAATCTCCTCAGATGGCTCTTCTATTGAAAAAAAGAGGTTATCGTATCCAAATGGTCGGCTATGTAAAAGATAACGACATTAAGGTTTCTGCTCTAGTATTCAGCACTCCTATCGCTGGTGGACTAGCTATGGAAATCAATAACGGTCCTATTGTTACCGATCCAACCTACTTGGAAGATTTTTATAAGGGCCTCCAAAATTTCTCAAAACAAGAAGGTGCTATTGAGTTAAAGGTTAAACCTTACGATAATTATCAAATCTTAGACAGTAATGGCTCAGCCTTATCAGAGGAAAATCAGGCCCTGATTGACCACATGCAACATTTAGGGTTTCAACACTCTGGCTTAGAAGTTGGCTATCATACAGGAGATTGGAATTATGTTAAAGATCTTAGTCAGCTAACACCTGAGACACTCTTTAAATCTTTCAGTAAAAAGGGACGACCGCTCGTTAAAAAAGCTAAAACCTTTGGAATAAAAATCAAAAAATTAGAGAGATCAGATTTAGCAATTTTCAAGGAAATCACCTCTGCCACCTCTGATCGTCGTGACTTTGATGATAAACCATTGGAATACTATGAGTATCTTTTTGATAGCTTTGGCGATAAGGCAGAATTTGTCATCGCGACATTAAATTTCCAAGACTACTTGGATAACCTTAATACCGATCAAGCTAAATTAAAAGAAAAAATTGATCGACTAGCAAATGACCTTGAGAAAAACCCAAATTCTGAGAAAAAACAGAATCAGTACCGAGAGTTATCTAGTCAATTCGAGACATTTGATGTCCGTAAAAAAGAGGCCCAAGAATTAATCAACCAATATGGACAAAACGACACCCCTTTATGTGCTAGTCTCTTCCTCTATTTAGAAAAAGAAGCCTTCTACCTCTACAGTGGATCTTATTCTGAATTTAACCGTTTCTATGCTCCTGCTATCTTACAAGAATATGCTATGTTAGAAGCCATGAAACGTGGTTTAAAACGCTACAACTTTCTTGGTATAAAAGGAGTATTTGATGGTACTGATAGTATTTTAAGGTTTAAGCAAAACTTTGAGGGATATATTGAACATAAACCAGGATATTTCCTTTACCATCCACATCCACTCAAGCATAAGACTTATCAATTCATCAAAAAACTACTCGGTAGAAATTAACAGAACATCCCTAATTGAGATCCATTATATCTTCCAAAAAATAGGAAACTAAAAATATTTATAAAATTTAAAAAGACTTGTGAAAAACACAAGTCTTTTTAAATTTTATTTTACAAAGTCAAGAAGAGCTAGGAAGCTATCTGCTTCAAGTGAAGCACCACCTACAAGTGCACCATCCACATCAGGAGATGCCATGTACTCTGCAACGTTTGATGGGTTTACAGAACCACCATATTGAACACGTACTTTATCAGCAACATCTTGTCCAAAATCAGCTGCAACAACATCACGAACTGCTTTACACATTTTTTGTGCATCATCTTGAGTCGCTGACTTACCAGTACCAATAGCCCAAATTGGCTCATAAGCAATCACAAGTGAAGCAACTTGTTCTGCCGAAAGATCTTTAAGTGCTGCTGAAACTTGAGCACCCACAAATTCAACTGCTTTACCAGCTTCGTAAGTTTCAAGTGACTCACCACAACAAATGATTGGCGTCATACCATTACGGAAGATAGCATGGGCTTTTTTATTGATGTCTTCATCAGTTTCGTGGAAGTAATCACGACGCTCTGAGTGACCAATAACAACATAGTTAACACCCATTTCAGACAATACTTTAGGGCTGTTTTCACCAGTAAAAGCACCTGCATCTTCAAAGTAGCAGTTTTGTGCTGCAACTTTAAGTTCTGAATCTTTAGCGAACCAAAGAAGTGCATTCAAATCAACTGCAGGAGCTGCAATGGCTGCTTCTACAAGATCAGCTGAAGGTAATTTACCTGCAATTGCCTCAACAAAAGCTTGAGCTTCTTGAGGGTTTTTGTTCATTTTCCAGTTACCAGCAATAATTGGTTTACGTGACATTTCACATACCTCTTCTTTTTTTATTTACCTTACTATTTTATCATATTTTTAGAAGCAACAAAAGGAATTTATCAGATTTTATCAAAAAAAGCTCCACCTAAGTGGAGCTTCAATTAAAGTTGTCTGACTCTAATTGTTAATTTGGGAACTTAATTTAAATTAAGCTTCGATTTCTGAAACGATACCTGAACCAACAGTACGTCCACCCTCACGGATTGAGAATGTTGTACCTTGTTCTACGGCGATTGGGTGGATCAACTCAACGTCGATTGTCACGTTATCACCAGGCATAACCATTTCAGTACCTGCAGGAAGTTCGATAGAACCAGTTACGTCAGTTGTACGGAAGTAGAACTGTGGACGGTAGTTGTTGAAGAATGGAGTATGACGTCCACCTTCTTCTTTAGTAAGGATGTAAACTTCACCTTTGAATTTAGTGTGTGGGTTGATTGAACCTGGTTTAGCAATAACTTGTCCACGTTCGATTTCGTCACGTTGTACACCACGAAGAAGAACACCAACGTTATCTCCAGCAAGACCTTCGTCAAGTTGTTTACGGAACATTTCAACACCAGTAACAACTGCTTTTGAAGTTTCTTCTTTGATACCAACGATTTCGATTTCATCGTTAACACGAACAGTACCACGGTCGATACGTCCTGATGCTACTGTACCACGACCAGTGATTGAGAATACGTCCTCGACTGGAAGAAGAAGTGGTTTGTCAGTATCACGTTCTGGTTCTGGGATGTACTCATCTACAGTGCTCATCAATTCCATGATGATATCTTCAAATTGAGTGTCACCTTCAAGAGCTTTAAGAGCTGAACCTTGGATAACTGGAAGGTCATCACCTGGGAAATCGTATTCTGAAAGAAGGTCACGGATTTCCATTTCAACCAATTCAAGCAATTCTTCATCATCAACAAGGTCGATTTTGTTCATGAAGACGATAAGGTGTTTAACACCAACCTGACGTGAAAGAAGGATGTGCTCACGAGTTTGTGGCATTGGTCCGTCAGTTGAAGCTACTACAAGGATAGCACCGTCCATTTGAGCGGCACCAGTGATCATGTTTTTAACGTAGTCCGCGTGTCCTGGAGCGTCGATGTGAGCGTAGTGGCGTTTTTCAGTTTCGTACTCAACGTGTGCAGTGTTGATTGTGATACCGCGTTCGCGTTCTTCTGGAGCAGCATCGATTGACGCGTAGTCTTTTGGCTGGTTAACAGCTGATGGAAGACGACGTGCAAGTACAGTTGTGATAGCTGCAGTTAGGGTAGTTTTACCGTGGTCAACGTGTCCGATTGTACCAATGTTAACGTGCGGTTTACTACGGTCATATTTTTCTTTTGCCATTTGAGTAAAAGCCTCCAATAAAATATATTTTATAGATAGACAGTAGGCAATACAGTCTAACTTTACCTTATTATTTTATCAAATTATGATAAAAATGCAAGTGTTTTACTTTTTTTTTACCGATTTCTTCTCTCCTATATCAAATAAACTACTTTAATAAAAGTAACTCTCTATAGCAAGCTCAGAATTTTTCTTTTAATCTCGCTGTACTAACTTCTTTTTAGCCGTTCAGGACTGGATTGATTTAATATCCCTACTCTTTCTATAGATTAGTTATTTATCAATCAATCATCCATCAATAAATATCAAATAAATAAAAAAGATTGGTCAATCCAATCTTTTTTAGAATACTTCATATAATTCTTCTTCAATTTCTTGCGTCAGTTTCTCTCTTTTTTCGGTAGCATCTATATTCAAAACAATACCTACAGCAATCGATAATACCAATAAGCTATTTCCTCCTTGCGATAAGAAAGGAAAAGTTACCCCTGTTGATGGAATTAAGCCTGAAATCCCACCGATATTTACAAAAACCTGCATTAACATCATAGCACCCAAACCAAGTGCTACCATTGAGTTGAAGGGATTTCTAGCTTTAATACCAACTAAAAAAATACGTAAGATAAGGAAGAACACTAGAGCTAATATTAAACTAGCACCAATCAGACCAAGCTCTTCAATAACAATTGAGAACACAAAATCCGTCTGAGCTTCTGGAAGGTAACCATTTTTTTCAATAGAGTTTCCCAAACCGCGACCAAACCAACCACCATTACTCATGGCATAATAAGAATTGGCTAACTGGTGTCCTGAGTCCGTTAAGTCTTCAAACGGATTATAAAAAGCTTTAAACCGCTTTGCAACATAGCCAAAAACTGGTACTTTAGCCACTTTATCTACCCCTATAACTGAAATACTTCCCAATAACAGTGTGGAGCTAATCACAATCGTAAGGATTAGAGAAACAAACCACCTATAGCCAATTCCTGAAACAGAGAACAAAACAATAGCTGTCAATACAATAATGGAAGCATTTCCCAAGTCTGGCTGCATAGCCACTAGCCCTATCAAAATAGCGGTATAGGTTCGCCAATCTCTAAAAGTTCTTGGTAAAAATGTTCCTTTAGTCAAAGCTTGGTAGTCTTTTTGAGCGATGGACTGTTGACGTCTTGAAAAAGTAAAAGCTAAAAACCAAACTATAATAATTTTTAGGTATTCTGCTGGCTGAAATGACAACGGACCAAGCATAATCCAACCACGAGCACCATTAACTTCCTCGCCAAATACACGGGCAATTATCAACAAAAGAATTTCGACTAAGATAACCATTGACACAACCGTTGGTTTCCTTAAAAAATTCAATTTTAAGCGATAAATAAAAGCAATACCAATTAAACTTATAATCCAAAATACACCTTGGTTAATAACCGAACGAAAAGGATTCAATCCGTATTGCACCATAGTTACGCTAGTTGTCGAATATACTACTATCAATCCTAAAATAGATAGGATTAAATAAGGAATTAAGATTGAGTAATTTAATAACTGCTTTTTGTCAATTTTCGTCATCAATAATGTACTTCCTACTCTTTACAATGTATCATTGGCATTATATCATCTTTGTGTTTAAAAATAAACTCGTAGACAAAACATCAAAAATACTAGAGTAACAAAAATACAATAATAAGTTGAATATAGTGTGAACATCCTGATAAAGAATCTGATTAAAAAGAGAGAAAAAGCAGTATCAACTGCTTTTTCTCTCTTTTTAAGGCTCTATAATTTCTGTAGTGGGTAAGAACACCGTGGAAATTATGGAGCCTTTTTGAATATAGAAAAAGGTCCCATATGACCTATAATGAAAAGCGACGAAACTCACATTAGAAAGGGTTCATATGG
>NZ_JBRUDG010000012.1:0-53186 GCF_053203725.1 Streptococcus porcorum
ATAGCGAAGATTTTGTGATATACTAGTCATGAGAAGATTCCTTTTTTGATGAGTGGTGGTACTCTTATCATATCAGGGAATCTTCTTTTTTGACTTCTAGAAGTCTCACATCTATTGTAACGCTACAGGTAAAAGGAAGCGTCATCGCTTCTACAGTTTGACTAATAATCTCCATAGATTAAGCCTGAGCTTGATTTAAGGCATCTTGAAGAGAGCCTGTAAAGCCTTTATAAGCTTCGGTTGCACCTGAGATTTGATTGACCTCTGCGGATTGATTCGATAAAGCTTCGGCTGTGTAAGTTGGAAGGGCGTTATCATTGATAGATTGAGATTCTGGATTATCATTTGGATACTCTAGAACGGTAATATCATCAATTTTACCACTAGCTACCGTAATCTGTACCTGGTAATCACCACGATTGGTTGAGGTAACCGCACCAGAGTACGTTCCATCTTTCAAACTTGAAGTAGCAGCAGATGACGTAGCTAGAGTTGTTTCTGAACTTGAAGTATTAGTACTAGCAGATGAGCTAGTAGCTGGTGTTGCCATTTGGTTCGTTTCTCCTTTAAAAAATAAGAGATAGGCATTAAATACTGCAGCCACAACCGCTACAATTCCAACCAATAGAGAGATAATTTTTTTCATCTG
This sequence comes from Streptococcus porcorum, assembly GCF_053203725.1. Taxonomy (NCBI): domain Bacteria; kingdom Bacillati; phylum Bacillota; class Bacilli; order Lactobacillales; family Streptococcaceae; genus Streptococcus; species Streptococcus porcorum. Next base: position 650 of record NZ_JBRUDG010000012.1, read on the forward strand.
AAATTCCTTTGTGTTTTTTAATTTTCCTAAACTTTTCAACCCATTATAGCAAAATATACAACTAATTAGTGGGAATTTTGCAATTTTAACAGACTTGTTATATTTGTCATAGAAATACAAAGAGACTGGATAATCCAATCTCTTTTATCTCTTCTTAATCTTTATCCTCATGATCATAATCTTCTTCATGGTCCCATTTATTCTCTAGGCGATCTAAGGCATCGCTGGATTCAACTGCATCATCTCCATAGATGGCTTCTAACATCTGTTCTGTTACACCATGTTTTTTATAAACTTGGCTAATCTTATCTTCCTGAGCTTTAATGTCTGACTTAATACTAGCTACTGCAGATTGATATTTACTGGCTTGTGCTTGCCACTCTTTCGCCAAACTTAAACGCTCATCAATTTCTTTTGTCAGCTTCGTCTTTTCATCAGCTGTCAAAGCTGTCGAGGAAGCAATTTCAGATTTTAATTCATTAGCATCTTGATCTGTAAAATCATCTAAGTCATCACGACTGAAGGCATCTGTCTCACCAAATTTCACCCATAGACTAGCAGTATCAAAAGCCATAAATTTCTTTTCAATCGATCCAAAATACTCTGTATATAATTTTTCTTTCTGTGTCTCTAGGTCTGCAATTTTATTGTAATAAGTCGCTGCTTCTTTTTCTGCAGCTGTTACCTTTGCTTTATCTGCTGAAGATAAACTTGATGCAGATAAGCGATTCGTTTTATCTGTCAAGCTAAGTTTTGCCGTTGAACTATTTGTCTCTACACGAACTTGACTGGTATTCGCTTTAACATAAACACCTGCTCCGACACTTAGAGCACCAGTTAAGGCAAGTGCTGATAAGCCTATAATAACAGTCTTTTTCGACGGCTTCAAGTTTCCTAAAATTTCTTTAACAGTTTTCATTTTATAGTACCTCTATTTATTTGATTGATTAATTTTATTATAAACTAGAGGGCTCTTTAAAATCTTGGTCAAATTGAGCCAAAACTGTGGCAAAACTGTGGCAAAAAATTTTTAAAAATAAAATAAAAAATAGGCTGACTGTCCCTCAAATGGACAATCAAACCTACTTTAAATCTTAATTACTCCAAACACTCTCAAGAATGTTAGTTTGTTCACGACCAGGTCCCACAGAGAAGGTTGAAATGCGAACACCCACCAACTCGCTAATACGACGAACATAATTACGTGCATTTTCTGGAAGTTCTTCAAGGCTGCGCACACCTGTAATATCTTCTGACCAACCTGGCATTTCTTCATAAATTGGTCGGCAACGTTTTAACTGTTCAAGACTGGCTGGATAGTGATCAATACGCTCACCATCTAAATCATAAGCCACACAGATTTTCACAGTCTCTAAACCAGATAAGACGTCAATAGAGTTTAAGCAAAGATTAGTGATTCCCGACACACGACGAGAGTGGCGCATCACAACAGAGTCAAACCAACCTACACGACGTGGACGGCCTGTTGTTGTCCCATACTCTTTACCAACTTCACGAATACGGTCACCAACTGCATCAAAAAGTTCTGTTGGAAATGGTCCATCACCAACACGGCTAGTATAGGCTTTACATACCCCAACTACCTTATCAATCTTACTTGGACCAACACCTGAACCAATCGTCACACCACCCGCAACTGGGTTTGATGAGGTTACAAATGGATACGTCCCTTGATCAATATCAAGCATCACACCCTGAGCTCCCTCAAACAAGACACGTTTTCCTTGATCTAAGGCATCATTTAAGATAACAGAAGTATCAGTGACATATTTTTTAAGTTCTTGCCCGTAAGCATAGTATTCTTCAAAAATCTCATCAAAAGATAAGGTTTCTGCATCATACATTTTTTCAAAAAGACGGTTTTTTTCTTCTAGATTACGCGCCAGACGGTCTCTAAAGATATCACGATCAAGCAAGTCAGCGATACGGATACCAACACGCGCCGCTTTATCCATATAAGCTGGCCCAATCCCTTTAATCGTTGTACCAATTTTATTGTCACCTTTCGCTTCTTCTTGTAAGCGATCAAGATGAATGTGATATGGCAAGATAACATGGGCACGATCTGAAATGCGTAAGTTATCAGTTGTCACACCTTCTCCATGCAAGTACTCCAACTCCTTAACCAAAGATTTTGGATTAACTACCATACCATTTCCAATAACAGAGATTTTTTCTGGGAAGAAAATCCCTGATGGAATCAAATGTAACTTAAACTTTTTACCATCAATCACGATAGTATGTCCTGCGTTATCTCCACCTTGATAACGTGCAATGACTTCGGCATTTGCAGACAAGAAGTCTGTAATCTTACCTTTACCTTCATCTCCCCACTGGGTACCAACAACAACAACTGATGTCATAATTTCGATTCTGAACTACAAATATGTAGTTCCTCATCCTTTCTCAACTCTCTAGGGCAGGAATCTCACCTGCAAGAATGTTTTACACTCTATTATATGAAATTTCTGATAATTTTTCAAGAAAGCTCTGTGACTTTAACACCAGAAAGGTCACAAATGGTGATAGAGACCACTCAAGACTTGATGACACAGCTCTTCCTAAGCCATTAACCAAACTAGATAAAAAAATAACCATAAAAATCATGGCAACCACTAGCAATTCAAGCAGAGCATACTTTTTCAATGCAAGTTTCATCATAAACCTCCTTTTGGTGCTGATTGTATCACACTAATATGACCTTATGATGACTTTTACAAAAATAATCTCAAGTAAGCCTATTCAAAAACGCATCCGACTGGTATTTTATAAGGGGTGTGCTATAATATTCTTTATGGATAAGATTATAAAAACTATTACAGAATCAGGCTCTTTCCGTGCCTATGTATTAGACGCTACTGAAACGGTCAAAACAGCTCAAGAAAAACATCAAACCTTATCAAGCTCAACCGTTGCCCTAGGGCGTACCCTTATCGCTAACCTCATCTTAGCTGCCAACCAAAAAGGAGACAGCAAGGTTACTGTTAAGGTTATCGGAAACAGCTCTTTTGGTCATGTTATCTCAGTTGCCGACACTAATGGACAGGTTAAAGGCTACATCCAAAATAAAGGTGTTGACATCAAAAAAACAGCAACTGGTGAGGTTTTAGTTGGCCCATTTATGGGACAAGGCCACTTTGTTGTTATTACAGACTACGGGACAGGTAACCCTTACACTTCAACCACTCCTCTTATCACAGGAGAAATTGGTGAAGACTTTGCCTACTACCTCACTGAAAGTGAGCAAACCCCATCTGCTGTTGGACTAAACGTCCTCTTGGACGAGAACGATCAGGTCAAGGTGGCAGGAGGCTTCATGTTGCAGGTCCTACCTGGTGCTAAAGAAGAAGAGATTGCACGCTTTGAAAAACGTATCCAAAGCATGCCTGCTATCTCAACCTTGCTAGAGTCTGAGGACCATATCAATGCTCTACTCACTGCTATCTATGGAGACGATAGCTACAAGGTGCTCTCAGAGGAAGAGATTGGCTTTGTCTGCGACTGCTCACGTGAGCGATTTGAGGGAGCTCTCATCACTCTTGGAAAAGAGGAACTAGAAGCTATGGCAAAAGAAGATCATGGCGCTGAGATTACCTGTCAATTTTGTGAAACCACCTACACATTTACCGAAGAAGACTTGGAGGGCTTGATCAATGACTAAATTAAACTCTTCTTTTATGATTGGAAATGTCGAGATTCCTCATCGTACGGTCTTAGCTCCAATGGCTGGTGTCACCAACTCAGCTTTTCGGACTATTGCTAAAGAATTTGGTGCTGGGCTGGTTGTGATGGAGATGATTTCTGAAAAAGGGCTCCTCTATAACAACGAAAAAACCCTTCACATGCTCCACATCGATGACAATGAACATCCCATGTCTATCCAATTGTTTGGTGGAGATGCCGAAGGGCTAAAACGTGCCGCTGACTTCATTCAAAACAATACCAAGGCTGATATCGTTGATATTAATATGGGCTGTCCTGTCAATAAGGTCGTTAAAAATGAAGCAGGTGCCAAATGGCTCAAAGACCCCGATAAAATTTACCACATTGTCAAGGAAGTAACATCTGTCCTAGATATTCCGCTAACCGTTAAGATGCGTACGGGCTGGGCTGATAGTAACCTCGCTGTAGAAAATGCCCTTGCTGCTGAATCTGGTGGGGTCTCTGCCCTTGCTATGCATGGCCGTACCCGTGAACAGATGTACACTGGCACTTGTGATCACGAGACACTCTCTCGCGTATCAAACGCTGTTACGACTATTCCGTTTATCGGAAATGGCGATGTTAAAAGTGTGCAAGATGCTAAATTTATGATTGAGGAGTTGGGGGTAGATGCTGTCATGATTGGACGCGCTGCCTTGAACAACCCTTACCTCTTTACCCAAATCAATCATTTCTTTGAAACAGGTGAAGAATTGCCTGACCTTCCTTTTATCAAAAAATTAGATATCGCAGAGGAACACCTGCGCCGTCTCGTTGACCTGAAGGGTGAGAAAATCGCAGTTCGAGAATTTCGCGGCCTAGCACCTTATTACCTACGTGGCACATCAGGTGCTGCCAAAGTCCGCTCTGCCGTTGCTAAGGCAGAAACTTTTGAAGAAGTCCAAGGACATTTTAATAGCTTAAGATAAAATAACAAGACTGGATTAAAGTATCCAGTCTTGTTTTTTATTATTTTCTCTGAATAAAAGGATTGCGATAAGGATAAAGAATCACAAACAAGCTATTGATTACCATCAGCACAACTTCCCAGTTTAAGCCATCAGAAAGCATGACCCCTACCCCTAACAAGAGTAAACCAAGCACACCAGCTAACCAAAGATTCAGGTTGCCTAGAAGTACTGACATACCAGTCGTTTTACTGACTAAAACATAAGCTAGCACAAACACAATACTATGTAACACACTCAAAACCATCGACAAGTTCATAAAATCTAGTTTAGGCTGGGCAATATGAATGATAAAGAGAGCAAATACAATGCTATCTATCACAATACTAACAATTTTACCTGATATAAGATAAGGTGATCTATTTCTCATCATTACCTCCAGTTAGCGAAAAAGACCTGATAAACTTTGAGACAACATCAGCCAAAAAGACAGTTTCCCTCGCTCCTTAGGAACCGAACTAGATAAGCAAGTCCCCAACCCTATCACACACTTAGGCGCCTTATAGCGATTAAGCATGAGATAAAGAGAAATCCTTTGGCTGATTTCTGCTTGTAGTCTTAGGAGCTCATCCTCTTTTTGAATAGACTCACACATTTTCAAAGACTCTTCAAAATAAGAACACAGCTCCCGACTAGCCCTGACGTCACTGTCATCACAAACAGCTGTCAGCTGATTTAGCAACTCTGTTTTTGTCATAGAAAATACACCTCGCCTTTAATCATTGAAAATTCTTCCACCGATAGTAACCTTTTTTCTGAATCGGCATAGGCATCTCCCTTATCACTTATCCCTAAAGTAGTCTAACTATATTACTCCTAGCTGATATCAAACTTCATCTTGCCTTTAGTAATTCCCACTTTTAGCGTTTGACCAGCGGTCAATTCACCTGATAAGAGGAGTTCTGCCAAGCGATCTTCTACCTCTGTCTGCAAGGTACGACGAAGCGGACGGGCTCCCATTTCAACATCATAGCCTATTTCAGCTAAGTGTTTCAAAGCTGAAGGTTGGAATTTTAAGGTTATTCCTTTTTCAGATAATGTTGCAATTAAAGGTTTTACCATAATTTTGACAATATCACGCATATTGTCTTCTGTCAAGCTATGGAAAACAACTTTCTCGTCAATACGGTTGATAAATTCTGGACGATAGGCTTTTTTCAATTCTTCCAGAATACGTTTTTGCATGGCATCATCATCATGAACAAGGGCTTTTGTCCCAAATCCAACAGTCTTTTCATCACGAAGAGCTGTCGCTCCAAGGTTGGAGGTCATAATGATAATAGTATTTGAAAAATCTACCTTACGACCACGACTATCTGTCAAGACACCATCATCTAAAACTTGAAGGAGAACATTAAAGATATCTGGGTGAGCTTTTTCCACTTCATCAAATAGTAGAACAGAGTACGGTTTGTTACGGACTTTTTCTGTCAGCTCACCCCCTTGATCGTAGCCTACATAACCTGGAGGCGCACCATTTAAACGGCTAGCTGCAAATTTTTCCATGTACTCACTCATATCAAAACGGATAAGAGCTGATTCATCGTCAAAAAGGAGTTCTGCCAAAGCTTTCGCTAACTCTGTTTTTCCAACACCAGTCGGTCCCAAAAACATAAAAGAGCCAATTGGACGTTTACCTGTTCGAATACCTGACTGGTTACGACGAATCGCGCGACTTATACTAGATACCGCTTCATCTTGTCCAATAACACGCTGATGAAGTTCTTGCTCTAACTTAAGATAGCGTTTGGCATCAGATTGTGTCATTTTTTCAACGGGAATTCCTGACAACTTGCTAAGCGTTGCTAAAACGTGCTCCTCTGTCACCATAAGGGCTGGCTTATCTTTCTTTTTATCCTCTTTTTTTAGAGCTGATAGCAAAGCCCTTTGATCACCACTCATCAAGGCATGGTCAACATCTGTTAGAAAACTATATTCTCTTTTAGGACGATTTTGTTGTGCCGTTGCACTAGCTTCATCTAATAAGTCAATAGCAGAATCTGGTAGCTTCTTACTGGTCAAATAACGATGAGCTAATTTAACAGCCAAACGAGCCACTTCATCTGAGATCGTCACATGATGATAATCTTCATAAGATGCCTTTAAGCCCAAGAGAATCTGGCTAGCATCTTCTACTGAAGGCTCTTCAATCATAACCTTGGCAAAGCGACGTGAAAGAGCCGCATCTTTTTCAATATGTTTTTGATATTCATCTTGGGTTGTTGCCCCCAAAGTGCGTAAGCTGCCGCGGGCAAGGGCTGGTTTCAAGATATTGGCAGCATCAAGAGTGGAGTCAATACCACTACCTGATCCCATAATCGTGTGTAACTCATCAATAAATAAAATAATATGACCGTCTTCTTCAATATCTGAAATGATTTGATTCATCCGCTCTTCAAAATCCCCACGAAAACGAGTTCCAGCAACCACAGACATCATATCAAGCTCTAAAACACGCATTTTAGATAGATTTTCTGGTACATCACCAGATAAAATGCGTTGAGCTAAGCCATAAGCTAAAGCCGTTTTCCCCACACCAGCTTCACCAACTAATACGGGGTTGTTTTTGGTTTTGCGACTTAAAATCTGGACCATACGCGTGATTTCTTTATCACGTCCCACAACAGGATCAATCTGACCATTACGAGCAAGATCTGTCAAATCGCGTGTAAAATCCGCTAGATCTCCAGCTGTCGATTGTGGTTTCATCATATCCATCATAGCTGGACTAGCTTTAGGTTTATCTAGTTGACGGATAGCTTTAACTTGTGCCTTAGTATAACCCGCAATTTGGTCAATAGATTTTCTAACATCTGCCAATCGAAAAGAAGGTGCCTCAAGATGACTAGATGTTCCAAGTGTCGCTAAAATACGTGCAGGATACAAATCAGGAAGGAGCAACATCGCCATCAAAACATGCTCGCTTCCCACTTCATCTTGATGTACCACTTTTGAAATGGCATAAGCTTTATTCATAATCAGTTCCAAAGCAGGAGATTGTCTAAAAAAGACCATCTCTTCTCTCTGAGATAAGGTCTCCTTCCGAGCAGTTACCGCTAAAGTCGCAGCCATAAACTCTTCAAAGCTAACTTGCAAAGAATCTAAAACCTGACCTGCAATAGAATCTTGGAAATGAAGGAAAGCCAATAATAACTGCCAACTTTCCAAATAGTCCGTATCAAATTTATTAGCTATAAACTGAGCCTTGGCGAAGGCTTGTTCTAGCTTAGTTGAATAGCGTTTCATTCTAATATCCTTTTCTATCTAAACGTTGTAAAATTTTTGCCAAAAGACGTGGACGGATAGTAGCCGCATCGGATCCTAAAACGCTATCCAGACCACTAGCTAAAATAATATTTCCTTCACGCTCACTAATGATAGCCTCGTCAAACAATAATTGGATCAAATCCGTAAATTCCTGCTCACTAATCCGATCACCTAAAGAGCCAATTAAACTCCCTAACATTTGATGTTGATCAGAAAATCGAATTTTAGCAATACGGATATAACCGCCCCCTCCTCGTTTACTCTCAACAATATAGCCTCTACTTTCAGTAAAGCGGGTTTTAATCACATAGTTGATTTGACTAGGAACCACTTGAAAGCTATCTGCCAAACTACTACGTTGAATCTCAGCAAAATCGGATTGTGCTAAAAGATCCTTAATGTATTCCTCAATATGATCTGATGCATTTTTAGAAGGCATGACTCTTCTCCTTTCAAGTTTTCTTTGACATTAACTGACTATTATTATACCGAATTTTCACCTATTTGAAAACTAAAAATCCTCATTCTCAAATATCATAAAGAAAAACCCCAGCCTAAAAGACTGGAGTTTCAACTTTTACTCTATTAGTTGTTAAGGGCTGCTGCCATAGTTGCTGCAACTTCTGATTCAAAGTCGTTAGCAGCTTTTTCAATACCTTCACCAACTTCAAAGCGTGCAAATTCAACTGCTTTAGCGTTTACTGAGTCAAGGTAAGCTTCAACTGTTTTGCTATCGTCCATGATGTAAACTTGTGCAAGAAGTGTGTAAGCTTGGTCAACTTGAGTATTGTCAAGCATAAAGCGATCCATTTTACCTGGAATGATTTTATCCCAGATTTTTTCTGGTTTACCTTCAGCAGCAAGTTCTGCTTTGATATCTTCTTCAGCTTGTGCAATAACGTCATCAGTCAATTGTGCTTTAGATCCATATTTAAGGAATGGAAGAGCTGGTTTGTTAACCATTGCACGTGATTCGTTATCTTGCTCAATTTTGTGGTTCAATTGCGCTAACTCATCTTTGATGAATTGCTCATCAAGTTCAGTGTATGAAAGCACTGTTGGGTTCATCGCAGCAATGTGCATTGATACTTGTTTTGCAAGTGTTTCATCGCCACCTTCGATAACTGAGATAACACCAATACGTCCACCATTGTGTTGGTAAGCACCAAAGGCTTGCTCATCAGTTTTTTCGATCAAAGCAAAGCGACGGAATGAGATTTTCTCACCGATTGTAGCTGTTGCATTAACATAAGCTTCTTCAAGTGTCTCACCTGAAGGCAATTTGATTGCAAGTGCTTCTTCGTTGTTAGCTGGTTTAGCTGCAACAATAGCTTTTGCAGTTTCTTCTACCAACTCAACAAATTGAGCGTTTTTCGCAACAAAGTCTGTTTCAGCATTAACTTCAACAACTGCTGCGACGTTACCGTCAACATAAACACCTGTCAAACCTTCAGCAGCAACGCGGTCAGCTTTTTTAGCTGCCTTAGCCATACCTTTTTCGCGAAGTAATTCAATCGCTTTTTCGATATCACCTTCAGTTTCTACAAGGGCTTTTTTAGCGTCCATAACGCCGGCACCTGATTTTTCACGCAATTCTTTAACGAGAGCTGCAGTAATGTTTGCCATTTCTAAATTCCTCCAAAGTTTGATATAAAAAAACGAGAGCAGAGCGGTTTGCTGCTGCCCCGTTTACAAGTTACTTAATTGGGTGGAGAGTTTTTCTCCTCTAAGACCTAATCTTAGTCTTGTTTTATGATTAGTTAGAACCTTCTACAACTTCAACGATTTCTTCGATTGAATCTGCAGTAGCTTCTTCACCAGCCAATTCAGCTTCAACAGCTGCAACTGAATCTTCACCTTGACGACCTTCAATGATAGCGTCAGCCAATTTAGAAGTGATCAATTTAACAGCGCGGATAGCATCATCGTTAGCTGGGATGATAACATCGATCTCATCTGGATCAGCGTTTGTATCAACCATAGCTACAACTGGGATACCAAGTTTTTTAGCTTCTTTAACTGCGATTTGTTCTTTGTGTGGGTCAACAACGTACATCACATCTGGGATGCGAGGCATATCAGCGATACCACCTAAGAATTTTTCAAGACGGTCACGTTGTTTGTTAAGAAGTGCAACTTCTTTCTTAGGAAGAACTTCAAAAGTTCCTTCTTCTTCCATTTTGTTGATTTCTTTAAGGCGTGCGATACGTTTTTGGATTGTTGACCAGTTTGTCAATGTTCCACCCAACCAACGGTGGTTGATGTAGTATTGACCAGCACGTTCTGCTTCTTCTTTAACTGCTTCTGAAGCTTGCTTCTTAGTTCCTACGAACAAGATAACCGCATCGTTAGCTGCTGCATCACGAACAAATTCGTAAGCTTGATCAGCCAATTTTACAGTTTGTTGAAGGTCGATAACGTGGATACCGTTACGCTCAGTAAAGATGTACTTAGCCATCTTAGGATTCCAGCGACGAGTTTGGTGACCAAAGTGTACACCAGCCTCAAGAAGTTGTTTCATTGAAATTACTGCCATGAGTAATGTCTCCTTTTTTGTTTTTTCCTCTCCTAGACTTCGACTTGCAGTCTCACCTTGCGGCAACAAGACCACAATTGGTCCAAGATGAGTATTATCGCTATTGCGACCTTACTATCATACCAAAAAAAATGAGGATTGACAAGCCATTTGTGGTTAACTCTTGCATAAAAATCACTTTTATGTCTTGACATTCTGATTATCTTACGATAAAATAAATGGTGTTGTGGCGGTATAGCCAAGTGGTAAGGCACGGCTCTGCAAAAGCTTGATCGTCGGTTCAAATCCGTCTACCGCCTTTTATAACTCAATTTAATAAGAGTTCTCCTAAAAAGTCCGTAAATCGGGCTTTTTTTTTGTTGATATGCTGATAAATGTAATCGCTAAACTTTCTATCTATTCACTAAAAGAAGTTTTACAACATTAACAATCACTCCCTATCCTTTACTCCTTCTAATGCATCTGCTATACTGTTAACACTTTAATAAAGGAGGTTTGGTGATGAAAAAATTAACTAAGGGTGATCATATCCGTGTTCTTAGCCCATCTAGTTCTATCGAACGTTTAGGGGGATTTAAAGCCAATTTATCTGCCAAAAGAAAATTAGAAGAACTGGGCTTTACAGTGTCCTTCTCTGAGCATTATTTTGAAAATGATAGATTTTATTCATCCTCTATAAAAAGTCGTGTCGCAGATTTACATGCAGCATTTGCCGATCCAATGATCCATGTTATTATGACAACTATTGGAGGATTTAACTGTAACGAATTGTTACCTTATCTAGATTACGATCTCATCCGAAACAATCCGAAAATTTTTTGTGGGTATTCCGATACGACTGCCCTTTTAAACGGCATTTATGCCAAAACAGGTCTTAAAACTTATATGGGACCTTCTTTCTCTAGTTTTAAAATGATAGAAGGGCAAACCTATCAAACAAAAATGTGGCATCGCGCTCTGAGCCACACCAATTACCACTTGGAACCTAGTCAAGAATGGTCTAGCGATGCTTGGTATGATCCCTCTCAAACAAGACACTTCAAACCAACTGAGTGGAAAGTTTATCAAGAAGGAACAGCTCATGGTACTATCATTGGAGGAAATATCTCAACGTTTAATCTTCTAACAGGAACTGAGTTTGCACCGAAAGTTGAGAACTATGTTCTATTTCTGGAGGAAGCTGAAGGCAATCACTATTATACGATACTTAGACATTTAACAGCCATCCTACAAGCCTATCCAAACCCCAAGGCAGTTGTTTTTGGTCGTTTCCCTAAAGAAACAGAGATGACTGAGGAAATTTTTAAAGCGATTTTAGACAAATACCCTCTACTTAAGACTATCCCTGTACTTTATGACCTAGATTTTGCCCATACTCAGCCTCTTTTTACTATTACAATTGGCGCCAACATTTCTATTGATACTAAGACAATGACTTTAAACATCTCTGAAGATTAAAAAACCATTTGGGAGGGTTCCCAAATGGTTTTTGTATTACCAAATCACGACACGCTTGTCTTTATCTCGCCACATCCCATCGCCTTCTTTAACATCAAAAGTAGCAATAAAATCATCAAAGTTTGGCAACTGAACATTGGTGCGAAGTTTTCCTGGGGCATGTACATCTACAGCAATCAATAACTGCAAATATTCCTCACGCGCCTTCATGCGCCAAATACGAGCAAAATTGATAAAGTAGTCCTCAGCAGAAAAATCTGCTTCTTTTTTAGCGGCCTCAAGGGCTGCTGCCAAGCCTCCCAAATCCGCAACATTTTCAGAAACGGTTAACTTACCATTGACTTTTCCTCCTGCAAAGTCAATCCCATCAAACTGCTCCACTACCTTGTCTGTACGCTCTTTAAAAGCAGCGTAATCTTCATCTGTCCACCAATTATTAAGGCTACCATTTTCATCAAAAGAAGCCCCATTGGTATCAAAAGCATGAGAAATTTCATGAGCAATAACAGCACCTATTCCTCCATAATTAGCTGATGATGACTGCTCCAAACTATAAAACGGTGCTTGGAGGATAGCTGCTGGAAAGACAATTTGATTTTGTTGCGGATTGTAGTAAGCATTAACCATGTGGGCAGGCATTCCCCACTCATTTTTATCGACTGGCTTATTCCACTTGCTCCAGCTATGAGCTATTGAAATTTTTGCAAGATGGGCCGCGTTTTCAATCAAGCTAGCTGAGTCATCAATAACTTTTTTCGCATAGGTATCTGGTAATTTTTCAGGATAACCAATATGTGGTGTGATGCTGTTTAGCTTGATGATAGCCTTATCTCGTGTTTCTGGTTTTAGCCAGTCGTTATTAGCTAAGCGCTCCTTATAAACCTCAATCATAGTCGCTACCTTCGCCTCCACATCAGCTTTGGCTTTTTTAGAAAACTTCAAGTCCGCATACCAAAGACCAAGGGCTTGATTGTAGGGACCTTGTGCCAAATAAAAAGCAGCTTTTTTCTGATCCATGGCTTGAGGAGTACCAGATAAAGCACGGCTATAAGCACCTGATAAGACTCGAATCTCATCTGTCAGGTAAGAGGTATAAGAAAGAGCCGCACTTCTCACTAAAATCGCTTTTAGGGCTGTCCAATTTTTTTCAGAATAAAACTCCGCTGCAAACTCTGTCCAAAAACGCTCCTCTGGAACAATCACTTTATCTGGAACTTGTCCTAAAATGTGTTTAAAAATAGTATCTAAAGGTAGTTCTGGTGCCAATTTAGTAAAATCTGCCCAGTCATAAGGATGATACAACTTTGCATACTCAGAAGACTCCTCACTTGAGAGAACATATTGAGCTAATTTGGCATCAAGCGCAATCATCTCATCTAAAATATGCTTGATCTCTTCTGTAGAAAAGCCAAACTTAGGCAATAGATCTTCTTGGCATCGGCGCCATGTTGCCAATAGCTCTTTTCCCTTCTCATTATCCTCGCCATAGTAGCTAGTGTCTGGCAAAATGGTGCTCGGAGCTTCTGCCCACAAAACGTTGGTCTGGGCATCCATAAAGTCTGGTGCTACACCAAACGGTAAAAGGTTCGGTTTGCCATCCATCTCAAACTCTGCTATCCGCTCTGCAAAGCTTGAGAAAGACGATAGACCCTGATACTCCTCAATCAAGGGTTTAACAGGGGTAACACCGAGTGTTTCTCTTGTTGTAAAATCACTGACCTGCTTATGAAACTTGACAAAGTTGGATAAAATAGGATCTGTTGGGACATCTTTACCTGCTAACCAAGCATCGGTTGTGTCTAACATTAGGTCCTCTATTTCATCAGCTAAATCTGAAAAGCCACCAGTTCTTGGCTTATCAGCAGGAATAACAGCTGTTTCTTCCCACTTTTTATTGATCGCATCATAAAAATCATCTTGATAACGTGTCATCATTGTACTCCTTTGTATTGTCTTTTTTTATTGTAACAAAAAAAGATTAGAATTGCTTTTTTAGGCTATTTCCCCTCACGCCATACGCATGAAGAAAATGCATGTAACCATTTTCTTATCACATGCATTTTTTCAATTTATTTTCATAGTTTTTATATTTAGTCATGAGTGATTCCTCAAATTCAGACTAATTATAGCATAAATTTTTGCTAAAAAACTGTATAAAATATGAAAATATGTTTTCTGAAAAACATATTTTCTTCATCCGTTTGTCGTGTATTTCCCCTTCACTTTATTTATTCGAAAAAAAATATAAAAAGAAAGGCTTTTTTTAAAAAATTTTTTTCGTTATTTTTGATATACTAATGTTAGCGCTTTTATAAGGAGAAATCACATGAAAAATTTAGTTCAATACAAATGGGCTACCCTAGGAACTGGGGTCATTGCTAATGAATTAGCTCAAGCTTTGCAGTCACTAGGCGGCAACCTCTACTCCGTTGCCAATCGTACCTATGATAAAGGTCTAGCATTTGCTCAAAAATATGATATTCAGAAAGTTTATCAAACCATTGATGAAGTATTTGAAGATCCTGAGGTAGATATTATTTACATCTCAACCCCGCATAATACCCATATTAACTATCTAAGAAAGGCCTTGTCAGCAGGAAAGCACGTCCTTTGTGAGAAGTCTATTACACTCAATTCAGAGGAACTGGAAGAGGCTATTGCGCTTGCCGAAGAAAACCAAGTCATTCTTGCTGAAGCAATGACTATTTTCCATATGCCTATTTACCGCCGTCTCCGCGAACTTGTCCAATCACAAGCCTTGGGGGACCTAAAAATGATTCAAATGAACTTTGGAAGCTATAAAGATTACGACATGAGCAATCGTTTCTTTAATAGAAATCTAGCTGGTGGAGCCCTCCTTGACATTGGGGTTTATGCCCTATCTTTTGTTCGCTGGTTTATGTCTGAAACGCCTGATCAAATCAGCTCTCAAGTAAAATTAGCACCAACTGGGGTTGATGAACAGATGGGAATTTTATTAAGTAATCCCAAAGGAGAAATGGCTACTATTGCCCTTACCTTACACGCTAAACAACCTAAACGCGGTACCATTGCCTACGATAAAGGCTATATTGAACTTTATGAATATCCTCGTGGTCAAAAAGCCATCATCACCTATACAGAAGATGGCCACCAAGATATCATTGAAGCAGGAGACACCAGTCAAGCCCTCTCCTACGAGGTCCAAGATATGGAAAAAGCTGTCGCTGGTATCGAAAATGAGATGCACCTGGCTTATAGCCAAGAAGTGATGGCTATCATGACCAAACTCAGAAAAGACTGGGGCTTAGTCTATCCAGAAGAAGAATAAATCACAAAAACTCTTCCACCAAAATAAATGATTGGGGAAGAGTTTTACAATATTATCTATATAGAAACTAAAAAGCGAAGGATATTGTTGCTCAGTCCTTCTCTTTTTAGTTAAATCTCATCTTATTTCCACTCTTACTACTGGATAACACACATTTTATTTTTTTAAAATAGCAAGGGTTTGATAAGGTTTGAGGGTAATCTGATCTGCTAAGACAGTGTCTTTATAGTTGCTGATCAAAACTTGACCTGAGGCATAATCAGCTAGGTCAAGGGGTACTTCCTCAGCAAAGAAGTTGTTTAGGACAAGGAGTTTTTCATCGCCAAGCTGACGCTCAAACGCATAAACCTGATCACTATCTTTATAAGCTGCCTTATAGTCTCCTTCTGCGATTAAAGGCATCTCTTTACGCAATCGAATCAAGTCTTGATAGAAAGTAAAGATTGGGCCTTCCTTCTCATTTTTCACATTAATCTCTGGATAAGACTTACCTGCTTTTAGCCACGGTGTCCCCGTTGAGAAACCAGCATTTTGGCTATCATCCCACTGCATTGGAGTTCTCGAGTTATCACGAGATTTAGCCTGGATAATCTTGAAAGCTTCTTCTTTAGATTTGCCCTCATCCAACATGATTTGATAGGCATTGAGACTCTCAACATCTACATAGTCTGCCATAGAATCATAGTCTGGGTCAATCATCCCAATCTCTTCTCCCATGTAGATATAGGGTGTTCCTCGAGAAAGGTGGATAGAGGCTGCCAGCATGGTTGCTCCTTCATTGCGGAAATTTTTCACATCCACAAAACGATTGAGGGCACGCGGCTGATCGTGGTTGTTGTAGAACAGCGCATTCCAACCATTGCCTTCACTCATCCCTTCTCCCCAAGTATGGAAGAGACGTTTGAGTTCTTCAAAGTCAAAATCCATAATAGTCCATTTTTGGCCATCTTTGTAATCCACTTTCAAGTGGTGGAAGTTGAAAGCCATAGACAACTCTTCACGCTCAGGAGCCGTGTAGAGAATGCAATTTTCAATGGTCGTAGCAGACATTTCCCCAACCGTCATAAAGCCTTCTTCTTTTCCAAAGGTAGCATTATTCATCATCTTGAGGTAATCATGCGTAATAGGGCGATCGGTATAGGCAGGTTTGCCGTCATTGATAGAGCAGTCTTCTAGGACTTCATCTTTACCAATCAAGTTGATAACATCGAAACGGAAGCCTTTAACCCCCTTGTCTTTCCAAAAGTTAACGACTTTGAAAAGTTCTTCACGGACATGGGGATTGCGCCAGTTAAGGTCTGCTTGCGTCACATCAAAAAGGTGGAGATAGTATTTTCCAGTATCACCAAATGGCGCCCAAGCATTGCCACCAAACTTAGATACCCAGTCAGTCGGCTCATCACGTAGGATAAAAAAATCTTGGTAATATTTGTCGCCAGCGAGGGCTTTTTGGAACCACTCATGATCAGTTGAGCAGTGGTTGAGGACCATATCTAGCATAAATTCAATGCCTAATTCTTTTCCAACAACCACCATTTCTTCAAAGTCTGCCATGGTGCCAAAGTCAGGATTCACCGCAGTGTAATCTGAAATGTCATAACCATTGTCACGCTGAGGACTTGGGTAAAATGGGTTTAGCCAGATCATGTCAATCCCTAACTCACGAAGATAGGGGAGTTTTTCAATAATACCACGTAAATCCCCTACACCATTTCCTGTCGTGTCCTTGTAAGATTTGGGATAGATTTGGTACACCACTTTACGTTTGTCGATTGCCATCATTAAGATACCAAGAACATGAGAGAAAAACTTGTTCACTCAAGCCTTCCACTCGGGTTCTATTCCTTTCTCTAGTTTATAAAAGCGCTGCTTTTCTCTTGTTACTTTACTTATTAAGTGAAAGAGACTAGGCCAAGCTGTCCAAGTCTCAATCACGATTTATGTTTAAATTTTACTTGCTTTAATCACATCTTCACCACGTTTAATCTCACGTGGTAAGTCGCCAATCGCATCTGGTTGGTAATCATATTGGTTAGTGACGATAACTGGAGTTTCCGTAACATAACCAGCTTCTTTGATAACATCCATATCAAATGTGATCAATTTATCACCAACTGCTACACGATCACCTTGTGCCACATGAGCTTCAAAACCTTTGCCATCAAGGTTAACTGTGTCCATACCAATGTGCATCAACAGTTCAACACCGTCATCTGACAAGATACCGACAGCGTGTTTTGAAGGGAAGAGAACAGAAATCACACCAGATACAGGAGCAGTTAATAGACCTTCTGTTGGTTGGATAAGGACACCTTGTCCCATCACACCTTGAGCAAAGACAGGATCAACTGCTTCTGAGAGAGGTTTTGCTTCCCCAGTAAGAGGGCTTTGGATTGTGACAACTGTGCCAACTGCTGGCGTTTCTTTTTCCTCCACTTCAGCTAAAGCTTGAGCTGGGCTCACTGCTTCTTCGTTATCTTTTTTTGAAAAAGCGCCTGTACGGTTAAAGATAAAGGTTAATGCCATTGGGACTGCAATCGCAACAGCCATAGCTAGAGCAAAAGCTCCCCAGTAATTCGCTTTAATCGATAAGATACCTGGCAAACCACCGATACCGATAGAAGCTGCTTGAATGTTAAAGGTTACAGAAAGTAAACCTGCGATTCCTGAACCAATCATACCTGCTACAAATGGGTAAACATATTTTACGTTAACCCCAAAGAGAGCTGGTTCAGTAATTCCGAGATAAGCTGAGATAGTTGCTGGAAGTGAGATTTGTGCCTCACGTTCGTTGTGACGGTTAATAAGGAAGTAAGCAAATACTGCTGATCCCTGTGCAATGTTTGAAAGAGCGATCATTGGCCATAGACCAGTTCCACCTGTATCTGCAATCAATTGGGTATCGATGGCGTTTGTCATGTGGTGAAGACCAGTGATAACAAATGGCGCATAAAGAGCACCAAAGACTGCACCGAAGAACCATTTAAGCGGTCCTGTCAAACCAGCAAGCACAATTGTTGATAGCCATTGTCCGATAGTCCATCCGATTGGACCAAGAACAGTATGAGCTAGGATAAGAGCTGGAACAAGTGATAAGAATGGCACAAAAATCATTGAAACCACTTCTGGAATAACCTTGCGCCAGAATTTTTCAAGGTAAGCTAGTGACAAACCTGCTAGAAGAGCTGGAATAACCTGTGCTTGGTAACCGATACGGTTAACAGTGAAGAAGCCAAAGTCCCAAACCCAATCTTTAGCAATTTCTGCTGCTGATGTGCTTGGCACAGCATAGGCATTAAGCAATTGAGGCGACACCAAACAGATCCCAAGAACGATACCAAGGATTTGTGAAGTTCCCATCTTACGAGTCACAGACCAAGTAATCCCTACTGGTAAGTAGTGGAAAATCGCTTCACCTGGCAACCATAAGAAATGGTTTACCCCACTCCAAAATGGAGACACTTCAACAATAGTTTTCCCATCAAGAGCTGAAAACTGCACGCCTTCAAGCACGTTACGGAAACCAAGAATCAAACCACCAACGATAAGAGCTGGAATGATTGGGGTAAAGATTTCAGCCAACATGGTCATGACACGTTGAACTGGGTTTTGATTACTTTTGGCAGCTGACTTGGCTGCTTCTTTAGAAACCCCTTCAATACCTGATACAGCTGTGAAATCGCCGTAGAAGATTGGCACGTCATTACCAATGATTACTTGGAACTGACCAGCGTTTGTGAACGTTCCTTTAACTGGAGAGATGTTTTCAATACGTTTGACATCTGCTTTTTTCTCGTCAACAAGCACAAAACGCATACGAGTGGCACAGTGGGTTACTGCGCTGATATTTTCTTTGCCGCCAATCGCTTCAAGCATCTCGCGGGCTTGGTTTTCAAATTTTCCCATTTTTTACTGACTAGGTAAGTCCTAGCTTCCTCCTTATTTTGATAAATTTGTACGTACAACCTTTACATGTTTTATTGTAACCGATTGCAAATTCAAGCACAAGCCTTTCTTCAAAAAAAAATAGAATTTTAATAAAATAAAGTCATCTTGTATGCCTTTTCAAAGACAAATTAAAATAAGGAGGCCTTTTAATGAAAAAATATATCCAAATCTTCCATGATTTAGAACATAAGATTCACACCCAATTTTACCAAGCAGGAGACTACCTTCCTACTGAGTTAGCCCTAACTAAAGAATATCACGCTAGTCGTGATACGATAAGAAAAGCCCTTCGCTTACTGAATGATGCAGGACTTATTCAAAAAATGCAAGGAAGAGGATCACAGATCATCAAACGAGAACAAATCAATTTTCCTGTATCTGAACTGACCAGTTATCAAGAGTTAGTCGAATCTATCGGACTCAAATCACAAACAAAGGTGATTAGTATTGACAAAATCATCACAGATGAACACTTGGCTAAAAAAACAGGCTTTAAAATCAATGACTTACTTTGGCGCGTTGTCCGCCTTAGAATTGTCGATGGGGTGGCTTCCGTCTTAGATACAGATTACCTCTTAAAACAGATAGTTCCCCAAATGACAGTAGAAACCGCTCAAAGCTCCATCTATCACTATCTTGAAACAGACCTCAAACTTGATATTGCTTATGCTGAAAAAGAAATTATCATTGACCATGTCACTGATAAAGATAGACGTTATCTAGACCTAGGCTCTGATATTCATGTGGTTTCAGTCAACTCTAAGGTTTATCTATCTGATACGACACAATTTCAATATACCGATAGCCGACATAAACTTGAAAAATTCAAATTTGTGGACTTTGCTAGAAGAAAAAGTAAATGATCAATCAAACAAGGCCTGGGAATTATCCCAAGCCTATTTTTATAAAATCAACTAAATCAATCATTTATTAAGTACGGTACAAGGTATTAAATCCAACCTCTGTTCCTCTTGGTACAAGATATAAACTATCCTGACCTGATTGAGAAGCTGTGTAGCGCAAATCAGGGACACTAGCTGTACCTGATGGATCACCCATGCTAGCTTGATAAACATGGATCCCTTGAAGTGCCCCAGTTCCTTCTATAATATGGTAAGTAAGTATCCGACCATCGGCATACACCATCTGAACCTCTCCACCAGCATCAACAACGACACTATTTCCTAGATTATCTGACCAAGTTCCCGCAATAGCACTATAATCTCCACTGATAAGCTGATTTAAAGCAGAAGGTGTCCCATCTTCTTGAGCAGAAAGAGAAGCGACTTCTCCTCCTTGTGGTGCTGGAGTAGTGG
Organism: Streptococcus porcorum; assembly: GCF_053203725.1. Taxonomy (NCBI): domain Bacteria; kingdom Bacillati; phylum Bacillota; class Bacilli; order Lactobacillales; family Streptococcaceae; genus Streptococcus; species Streptococcus porcorum. The sequence continues at coordinate 21,176 of NZ_JBRUDG010000012.1, forward strand.
TTTGCTCAGCTACTGCGCCATCTGATACTACTGTTTCTTCCATAGATGATTCTGGCACTGTTTCCACAGCTGAATTGAGAGAAGCATCCTCAGAAAGCTCAGTTGAAGAATCGACTTGATTCTCTTGTAATTTTTCTACTGTTTGAGAGGACTCAGTTTGGTTTGAAGAGCTAGCTGTTGAGGAAGACTTGGAAGTGGAAGATTTTGATTGCGATGGACGACTACTTTGACTAGTCTTAGGCACAGACTCCACTTGCTGACTCTTGCTTTCTTCTTTCCAACAACCACTAAATAATATTAACACGGCTAAACACACTAAACTAAGATGTACTTTTTTCATTTTAAAGCCTCCTAACTGACAGCGATATATCTCCTATTGCCTGCATATGAAATGTAACTAATCCACTGATAACCTTCTGAAATTAATACCTTATCATAATTAACAGATTGACCTGCATCATAATACGCAAGATCAGGGCTAGACATTGTAGGGGAGGATTTTATATAAGAACGCTTTGTAAAATGATAAGTGCCACTTTGAGGTAGGGTTACTTGAGAAGTATTTTTATTAACAACTGTTGTTGCTGTAGCAACTCCCTCAAGAGTACCATCATTTTTCACATAATAAAGATGGATATTATAAAGTCCTACAGAATTTTTATGATTATTTGAGGTTACCGATACTTTATATGTCCCATCTGATTGTTTGATTCCGCTATACCACACTAAATCATCCTGACCATTCTCGGATGACCATACTGGAATTTTTACCTCTTTAAGACCTTTAGGACTATATACATTGGTAATAACAACATCAAACGAGCCAGAAACATCATTTTTATTTTGTATAATAATATTTCCTGTAGTAGTGGAAGGAGTAGGTGTAGTCTGTTCTTTCTGAACTGCTATATAACGTCGATTCCCTTGGAAGGATAAATAACTAATCCATTTGTATCCATCTGAACTTAAAATCTTATCATAATTAACAGATTGACCTGCATCATAATACGCAAGATTTGGACTAGATATCTTAGGCTCTGATTTGATATATAATCTTGTTGTAAAATGGTAAGTACCACTTGAAGCAAGTGTCCCACCTCCATTTACAGCGTTTGATGTTGAGGAGCTAGTGTCATGTGCTACTAAGTCTTTGAAATGGATAAAACCACTCACTAATTTAATTGGCATTCTAAATGTTCCATAAGCATACTTATTGGGTGAACGGTTGTATTCTTCCAAGATCACATCAGTACCTTCTACTGCAGCTACCCATGAAACATGTCCGTAGGTAGAGTCAGACCATCCTTCACCTGGTCTGAACCACGCCACTGCCCCAATATTTGGAATCGAATCAACTGTTGCTCCTCTATTCACAGCTGAATATCCCCAAGAACCAGCATTACCTAAATAACTAACATTAGAGAAACCATTTGTTTCTGCCAAACGAAACGCAACAAAAGAAGTACACTGTCTGACAGGATAGCCCCAACTATCCACATCGGTATTGATATTTCCATTTTTCCAACGGTAGTTATCACCAATAAGGCTTGAAGTAGCGCTTCGATCACTATAGAATATCTTGTTGGTAGATTCATTGACTGTATTTTCTGATGCTTCATCTACACTTATATATTCTACATGTGCACTCGTATTAGGCTCTAAATAAATAATTGGTTCATTCTGTTTAGTCTCATTATTAGAGAGTGATTGATTCGTAACTCCATCTGATAAAATTAACTCCGACTCTACTACCTTCTTAGATTCATCATAACCTGAAGCCTCGACTTCATTACTGTTATCTAATACTGAATCCTTTTCTGATACAATTCCAACCTCAGGATTAATAATAGAGTTATCCTGAGATTGGAGTTGTGTAGAACTATACTCGATAGCATCCCCGCTTGTCGTTAGATTATCTATTGGATTTGACACTTCAGAAAGTGTCTCAACCACTGAAACTGTTGGCGATTCCTGTTGTTCTGCTGAAACTATTTGACGATTTCCTGTTAACAATCCTCCTGCTACCAACAACATACCAACTGTACATTTTCGTAACAATAAATTGAAATGATACTTTTTAAGATTTTCCATGATTTACCTCCTCATTTACTCTAGATAAATAACTAAGGTATGCCATATTTTTCTATTGTCGGTACCGAACACCTTAAATATAACAAAAAAATAATTAAAAACAAGTCTTTTTTTTATCATTTTTTCATGATATAATAACCATTATATATGACTAAAAAGTGATGGACAATCCTTAGTCATCTTCATCAGTTAAAAAGAGGTGGACTTTCGTCCACCTCTTTAAACGTCTTCCATATGATGTTCAAAAATCCTAATCAATTGGACACAGGACCAGACTCCCACCCCAGTTAGCGTAATAATGAATAAAATTTCAAGAAGGTCCTTTAACATCATCATCACCTCCAAACATTAGAAAATATCTCAAAGTAAGGTCCCAAAAGAACCTTTTTGATCCTTGTCACTTGCATCTTGCCGACCAAGATAACGAAGGACCACAAAAAGTAGTAACCAAATTCCCACAGACCAGATACGGTCACTATTAAAGCTTAAAACCAACATCAGAATCACCCCGTATCTCTTTTTCACTTCTATTATACCATCAAGCGAAAACCTTTTCAAAAACAAGCCACCACCATCTAAAAGCATCAAATCCCTTACCTAACGGCAAGGGATTTGATCAAAGAAAAACTATACAGGTCCTTCTAACCTCTATCTGTGCTTTGTATCTAGAATGATGGTCACTGGACCATCATTAATTAAAGATACCTGCATATCAGCTCCAAAAATACCAGTTTTAACGGGTACTAACTGTGCCAATTTTTGATTAAATTGGTCATAAAATTGGCTAGCCCAATCAGGCTTAGCGGCACCTGTAAAGGCTGGGCGATTTCCTTTTTTAGTATCTGCAAAAAGGGTAAATTGGGAGATAGATAAGATTTCACCATTAATATCTTGCAAAGACAAGTTCATCTTATCATTTTCATCAGAAAAGATCCGCATCTGAACGATTTTTCGAATGGCATAATCCATATCATCTTGCTGATCATCTGGAGCAACACCAACTAGAAGAAGAAAACCTTGTTTGATACTGGCATGATTTTTTCCTTCAATAGCAACAGAGGCTTCTTTAACACGTTGAATGATAATCTTCATCTAGCACCTACCCATTTGTTCGCTTAACAGAATAAACATCTGGAATCACTTTTATCTTATCAACCACTGTTGTGAGACTATCTAAGTTCGGAATCCCAAAAGCAATATGAATATTAGCAAACTTCATATCTTTTGTCGGTTGAGCATTGACAGAAGATACGCTCTTGGTCATATTTGACAAGACTTGCAAGACATCGTTTAAAAGACCAGAACGGTTCAAGCCATAGATGTCAATTTCTGCCATGTAATCCTTACTTGAATGCTGATCATCCCATTCGACTTCGATCAAGCGTTGCTCGTAGCCCTCCTGACTCTTAATATTGTGACAATCAGATCGGTGAATGGCAACCCCACGGCCTTTTGTGATATAGCCTTCAATAGCATCACCAGGGACAGGGTTACAACATTTGGCGATACGCATAAGAAGTCCTGACGCCCCTTGAATAATTACACCGTTTTCACTTCTAACTTTTAAAACATCTTTTTTCTCATGCTTGATTTCGCCACCATTTAGTAACTCATCTGCTTCTGCTTTAGCTTTAGCTCGCTCTTCTTCGCGACGTTCTTTTTCAGTTAATTTGTTGAAAACACTAATAGGGCTAATTTCGCCAAAACCGATAGCCGCGTAAAGTGCTTCTTCATTACGGTAGCTGACCTTAGGTAAAATATCCTCAATATGCTTACGATCAAGGTAGCGATTGGCAACATATCCCTGTTCTTGGAAGTAATCAATCAGCATCTCACGGCCTTTATGTACCGAGAGCTCTTTATCTTGATGCTTAAAGAACTGGCGAATTTTATTTCTGGCCTTATTGGTCTTAACAATGTTAATCCAATCACGGCTTGGACCAAAAGAATTACTGTTGGTGACAATTTCAACAACATCACCTGTTTTTAATTTTGCCGTTAATGGCACCATGCGACCATTTACTTTGGCACCTGTTGCTTTTTCTCCAACTTGGGTATGAATAGCATAAGCAAAATCAATTGGACCTGAATCTTTCGGTAACTCCTGTACAGCACCTGTTGGGGTAAAAACATAGATGCGTTCAGCAAAGATATCTTCTTTAACCGAATCAACAAAATCTTGCGCATCACTAGAGGCATCTTGAAGCTCCACTAATTCCTTAATCCAGTTCATGCCAAGGGCTTGTTCACGTCCGTCAACTTTGCCTTTCATGCCTTTTTTGTAAGCCCAGTGTGCAGCTACCCCATACTCCGCCACTTCATGCATCTCACGGGTACGAATCTGAATCTCAATAGGACCTTTTGGACCATAGACAGTTGTATGGATAGACTGGTAACCATTAGCTTTAGGATTGGCAATATAGTCCTTAAAACGACCAGGCATAGGACGCCACAACTCATGGATGTAGCCCAACATGGCATAAACATCACTTTGAGTCTCCATGATACAACGAATGGCCGTCAGATCAAAGATTTGATCAAACCGTTTTTTCTTATCATGCATTTTACGGTAAATGGAATAAATATGCTTTGGACGACCATAAACATCTCCATGAAGACCTTGTTCTTCGGTATAGGTTTTAATTTTATTGACAATTTCATCCACTAAAGCTTCACGCTCACGACGTTTTTCCGTCATCATGTGGGAAATACGATAAAATTCCTGTTCATTAAGATAGCGAAAAGACAGGTCTTCAAGTTCCCATTTTACACGGCTAATCCCTAGACGATGAGCTAGTGGGGCATAAATTTCTAGCGTTTCACGTGAAATACGTTTTTGCTTGTCTGGGCGTAAATGTTTGAGTGTGCGCATATTATGAAGGCGGTCTGCTAACTTCACCAAAATCACACGAATATCTTGAGACATGGCCATCAACATCTTGCGATGATTTTCTGCTAGCTGCTCCTCATGAGATTTATACTCCACTTTTCCAAGCTTGGTGACGCCATTAACAATCATCCTAACATCTGGACCAAAAGCCTCCTCAATGTCATCTAAAGTATAAGGCGTATCCTCAACCACGTCATGTAAGAAGCCACAAGCCACCGTAACAGCATCTAAATGTAGCTGAGCTAAAATACCAGCAACTTGGATAGGATGGATATAGTAAGGCTCACCAGATTTTCTAAATTGTCCCTCATGGGCCTTTTCTCCGTATTCTAAAGCTTTCTTAACAAAGGCAACATCTTCCTCATTCAGATAAGAGGCTGCAAGTGTCAGAACCTCTTCTCCTGTCAAATTTTTTTCTTTAGGCATCTCTTTCCTCTTTACAATCATCAACTTAAATTATATTGTTCCCATTTTACCATTTTTTAGCCTAAAAATAAAAAAACTTTACCAAAATCAGACAGCAGGTTAAGCTTTAATACCTCACTTCTTCTTGAAAGCCACTGTTAAAAATCCTATAATGGACTTATCATATCTCAATAGAAAAGGAACATTTATGTCAGAAACCCTAACTTATCTTACCAAACTCACTCAAATCCCTTCTCCAACAGGATTTACCAAGGCTATCATGGACTACGTTGAAGCTGAGGTCACTTCCTTAGGTTACAAAGCCAACCGCACCCCAAAAGATGGTCTGCTTGTTACCGTAATGGGAAAAAATGATGATCAGCATCGACTACTAACCGCCCATCTAGACACCTTAGGGGCTATGGTACGTGCCATCAAGCCAGATGGGCGTCTCAAACTTGATTTGATCGGCGGTTTCACCTACAATGCCATAGAAGGTGAAAACTGTACCGTCCATGTTTCTCAAAATGGCAAAACCATATCAGGTACGATTCTCATGCACCAAACTTCTGTTCATGTCTATAAGGATGCTGGGACTGCTGAACGCAATCAGACCAATATGGAAGTCCGACTAGATGAAAAAGTCACCTCTGCTGAAGAAACACGCGCACTTGGCATCCAGGTCGGAGACTTTATTTCCTTTGATCCAAGAACTCAGATTACCCCAACTGGTTTTATCAAATCACGTCACCTAGATGACAAAGTTTCGGCAGCCATCCTTTTAAACCTCCTAAGACAATACCAGCATAATCAAGTGAAACTCCCCTATACAACCCACTTCTACTTTAGCGCTTTTGAAGAATTAGGACACGGTGCCAACTCTAGTATCCCTGAAAAAACTCTAGAGTATTTAGCTGTCGATATGGGAGCTATAGGAGATGACCAACAAACAGACGAATACACCGTCTCTATCTGTGTCAAAGATGCTTCTGGACCTTACCACTATGGCCTCCGCCAACACATCGTCCAACTAGCAGAAGCACACCAAATTCCCTACAAATTAGACATCTACCCTTACTATGGTTCAGATGCCTCGGCTGCTATGCGAGCTGGAGCAGAGGTACGCCACGCACTTTTAGGTGCAGGCATTGAAGCTAGCCATGCCTATGAACGCACCCATACAGACTCCATCGAAGCTACCGAAAAACTCATCCACGCTTACCTAATGAGTCAGATGTTGGAGTCATAACCACCCGTGAAAACGGGTGGCTTGTACACCGGATATAAGCCGTTTCTCTCCAGCGATGTCTAAAGACGTTCGCTGAACTTCGTTCAGGTTAGTGCTATAATTACTTGACTAATGCCCGTAACAACGGGCTTTTATCTTGTTCTAAAACTGCCATCTGAAAATGGATCTTCATACTCTTTGACACTCAAGAATCAAGTGCAATGTCATTTTTCTCCTGCTCGCGAATGTATTTCGCAACTGTCTTTTCGTTCAGCCCAACGGTACTAACATAGTAGCCTCTGGCCCAAAACTTTCGATTTCCATACTTATATTTTAAATTAGCGTGTTTATCAAATATCCCATAAAATCGGAAATCGAAAGTTTTGGGGGTATCAAGACAAGCATATGAACATGGTCTGGCATCATGTGTCCCTCAATGATTTCCACGCCTTTGTATTGACATAGATGACGGAAAATATCAATTAAGTCCTGTCTAATTTTGTAGTAAATGGATTTTCTCCGGTACTTAGGTGTGAAAACTATGTGATATTTGCACATCCATTTGGTATGTGATAAACTGTAACTGGTTTTAGCCATTTCTTTTTCCTCCTTTATCTAACCTGAACAATTAGATTATAACATGAAAAAGAAATGGAAGCTCAAAGCCTTGTCAGCCACCAGCATAGCTGGTGGTTTTCTTGTTTTTCTCTACGAGAAAAACTGGCTCGAAGCCATAATAGAAAAACCTAGAGAATGGAAAATTGGTCATTCTCTAGGTTTTTGTTAGTTAAATGTTGATTCATATTTTTGGTTGAATAGTTTCTGAAGGTTAATAAAGGGGATTTTTTGAGCCTTAATAATATCTTCAGTTGCAGGATTTAATATGTCTTCAATTTCCTGTAAAGTCTTCCTATTCAGGGATTTTGGCTTTTGTTTATCATCTGGGGAGAAGTATGATATTAGTTTTCCAGTTAAATCAGTATTGTAAAAATAGAGTTCCTTTTGCTTTTCTACTCTTATGTAATATCCTTTATAGTCTTTGGTAAAATATGCATCTTTATTAAGATATATGGTTTGACTATCATCCTCATAAAATTGAACATTTTCAGTATTTGGTTTATCAATGAAGTATGAGTTCTCTAATGCCATGACCAATTCGGGTCTAGCTCCATCTTTTCTAGGCATATGAGTAGCATAATAGACGGAGTATCGAGCTAAATTGTACTGAATATAAATATATATAGATCCAATGAAAACAAAGGACAAACTCAGTATAATTAAAAATTTTTTCATTATAACAACTTTCATCAATTGAGATATAAATAAAGTAAAAATCAATCCATAGTAAATCTAATTCTTTTATATCTGTTACAGAAGAGAGAGGACGTTTTAAAAATTGAAAAAAGTACCCTCTGGCAGTCTGTGTTTCACCGCTATGTAGCAGTTTAGCCGTGATATCTAATAAATCAATACTTTCTTTTTCTTGCTTTGGAAGGATATTGTAATAAGTATAAAGATCTCTAATAATATCTTCTCTTTCCTCCATTTGTTTCTTATCGCCTTGAGTAGCAAAATGAATAGCCTTAGCCTTCAATTGATAGTATCGTTCTGGAACTGGATTTAAAAGTTGTTCTACAGAAACTTGAAAGATTTCTGCTAGATATAAGGCAATGGACACTTTTAGCAGATGCTCTCCTTGCTCAATACGTGCTAATTGTCTTGAACTAACATAAACCTCATCCCCACAGACATCTGCTCGACTAAGCCCCTGCTCTATTCTCAATTTTTTAATACGATTACCGAGTTCTTTTTTTAAGCTATCATCAGTTATCATAAAGACATTATAACAAATTTTGGGTTGTTCTCAAAAAATGTGGACAAAAGTGTCATTTCTCCGATTCCGTATATTTGATAATATGGTTTTACTAGATAAAGGAGGGAATTATCAATGAGATGGTATATATCAGTTATCAGTTGGTATTTTCATTAATATCTGATACCTATAATTAAGAGAAAGGAGGTGGAGAAATGTTAGCAGGTACTCTGGCTTATACTGCTGTTAAAGTAGGTGTCTTCGCTTACTGGGCTTATCGTGCCAATCGTTAAAATTTCTATGGTAACCCATTGAACATAAAAAAAGCTTGAAACTGTCAAGCTTTTTTTATGTTTTAAAAATCAACTTCATCAGGATTTTTCTGAGCTTTAATCCCCTCTAATTGATCTAGCTTTTGGAGTGCTTCTGGACTCAAACTTAGCCCTGATACATCTAGATTAGCCTTGATATTTTCAGGACTACTGGATTTTGGTAAGGGGAGGAAGCCCTTAGCTAAGGACCAAGCCAGCGCCACTTGAGCAACAGAATAACCTGTCGCTTCTGCTAGTTCATGAGCAAGGTTATTTTGAAAAAGAGTCCCTGTCCCAAATGGGCTATAGGCTTCTAATAAAATCTCTTTATCTCTACAGTAAGCTACTAAATCTTCTTGCGGACAACCAGGGGCTAATAAGACTTGATTGACATGAGGGATAACCTTAGCAGTTTTTAAGAGCTCATCTAGATGGCTAATCATAAAGTTAGATACGCCAATAGCTCGCACTTTCCCCTCTTGATAAAGCTCCTCCATCGCCGACCAGACCTCTGCATTACGCTTTCTCCAAGCGCCATTTTCTCGCACAGCTTTAGGATTTGGCCAATGAATCAAAACCAAGTCTAGGTAAGTCACCCCTAATTTTTCCATAGATTGCTCAATGGACGCCCGCGCTCCCTTGGCATCTAATTGATCATTCCAAACCTTAGTGGTTAAAAAAATTTCCTCACGTGCTATCGAACTATCTGCTACCGCTTGGCCGACACTCTTTTCATTACCATAAATCTGAGCCGTATCAATGTGACGATAACCCGCTTCAAGAGCATAAGAAACCGCACGATAAGCCTCTTCACCATCTGGAATCTGCCAAGTTCCAAAACCAATCTTAGGGATATTTAAGCCATTAGCTAATTGATAATGATTCATCATCTGACCTCCTTTTGTTTTCTTTCTTCATTATAAAACAATAAAGAAACAAAAACAAAGAAAACCCTTACTTTATCAGAGCTTTCTGTGCAAAATCCCACTGTAGCCTTAAGTAAGATAAGACCATAAAACCGCAAGTAAAATAGCAGGTAGCATATTGGCGACAGGGAGTTTTTTATCCCAAATAATATTAACACCAACACAAAAAATAAGAACAGAACCGATTAAAGATAAGTTGGCAAGTGCCTGTTCTGACATAATAGGTTCAATCAACCGTGCTAAAATAGTAACCGAACCTTGAAAGATAAAAACAGGTAAGGCCGAAAATCCAGCCCCCTTGCCCAAGCTAGTGGTCATAACAAAGATGATAATAAAATCTAGAATACTCTTAATAGCCAGCAAGCGATAATTTCCTGTCAAACCGTCCTCAATGGAGCCGACAATTGCCATAGCCCCAATACAAACGGTTAAAGAAGCTGTCAAAAAAGCATCTAAAAACTGAGAGTCTTGACCATTACCTGATTTTTCTCGAAGCCACATCCCCAATTTTTCAAACCAACCTTCGATATGAAGCAGTTCTCCAATCAAGCTTCCTAAAACTAGACTGACAACAAGAAGCATACTATTTTGGCTAGTTATTTGACCATCAACAACGACCAAGAGCCCCTCTAAACTACCTGAAATCCCTAGAAAAAGAACAGCGAGACCACAGGCCAAAAACAAGCCTGACTGATGGCGGTCTTTCAACAAGTGTCCAAACCAAGAGCCTAAAAAACCTGCTAGGGCAATAGCGATGGTATTGATAATTGTTCCTAAGGCAAACATGGACTACCTCAACAATTCCGTCGCGTAGCTAATGGCAGAAAGAGCATAAAGTGGAGCCGTTTCTGCTCGTAAGATACGCGGACCAAGACCTGTCTTGACCGCTCCTGCTCCTTCAAATGCGGCTACTTCCTCAGGCGACACGCCACCTTCTGGACCGACAATGACAAGGACTGATTGGCCAGCTTCTAAGCCAGATAAGATTTTCACTAGATTGGCTTGTTCGCCCTCTTTGGCGGCCTCTTCGTAGGCTAAAATAATCTGATCAAAGCCTGCCAGCTGAGCTAGGAAATCCGCTTTTTTCTCAAATAATCGAATAGCTGGAATGCGATTGCGTTTGCTTTGTTCGGCTGCACCTTGGGCGATTTTTTCTAACTTTTCTGCTTTTTTGGCTAATTTTTTACCATCCCATTTGACCACAGACCAGTCAGCTGGGAAGGCCCAAAGAGCTGCCATACCTAACTCTGTTGCCTTTTGGGCGACAAATTCGAGCTTGTCTCCCTTGGGAAAGCCCATGGCAATGGTCACGGAAACGGGTAATTCAACATTATCTGCCAATTCTTGGATGACTTCAACAGATTGGCTCTGGCTGTCCACTACCCGTGCCAAGCGTTTGATCCCGTCGTCAAAAACGAGGACAATCTGGTCGTCTGCCTGCAAGCGCATGACAGAAAACATATGCTTGGCTGTATCCTTATCGCCTATCTGAAAAACACCCTGCGGTGCTCTGCCATTGACAAAATACTGCTGCATCCTAGCCTCCAATCACACCTGAGCGGTCAGCGGTTTTCTTGAAGACACAGCAATTCCACTCGCCTTGAATCATGTGGGTTTCGAGGAAGAAACCAGCCGCCTCCGCAGATGCTCGCACCATGTCCCACTTGTCCGCGATGATGCCACTCATAATCAAGTAACCCTCGTCCTTGACCAGACGGTAGGCATCCTCGGTCAGATGGATGAGAATGTCCGCCAAGATATTGGCAACGATAACCTCTGCTTTAATGTCAACGCCACGAAGCAGGTCGCCTGCTGCGACATGAATATTGCTAGTATTGGCATTGAGGTCAATGTTTTCCTGAGCCACACGCACCGCCACTTCATCCAAGTCATAAGCGTAAATCTCCTTAGCACCCAAGAGAGAACTGGCAATAGAGAGAACGCCTGAGCCTGTGCCGACATCGATGACCGTTTCGCCACCACGCAAGACCTGAGAAAGAGCATAGAGGCTCATCTTGGTCGTTGGATGAGTACCCGTACCGAAAGCCATACCTGGATCTAGGCGGATAATCTTCTCACCAGCAGTCGCCTCGTAGTCGGTCCAAGACGGCACAATGGTCAAATCATGGGTAATGCGGGCTGGCTCATAGTATTTCTTCCAGTTGTCCGCCCAGTCTTCCTCTGCCAATTCTTGACTTTCTAGGCTGACCTGACCCGTCTCTAAACCAAAGCCTGTCAAATCCGACAAGCGAGTCGCCAAATCTGCCTTAACTTCCTCAATATCCACAGTATCAGGATAATAGGCCGTAATCGCAATCATATCTGACTGCTCCACCTCGGGATAGAGTTCGCCGAAACGGTCCTCCTGCCCCACATAGTCAGCTGAGTCGCTAATAGCCACCCCCTGACTGCCCGTTTCAATCATGAGATTTGAAACTGCCTCTTCTGCATCACGATGCACGTGAATCGTTAATTCTTGCCATGAGTTCATCATATAATCTATTGAAGGACCTTTTACTGACCGAAAAAATGCCGTAACATCTAGTCCCTATTTCATTCCTTTCTGAATTTTTTAATCAATAAATAACTATTTTGTTCCACCCTATCTCATCGTTAAATTGCCAGCCCATACTCTCTGACAAATCAATTCGTCTCAATACCTCGGATAGGGGTAAAACTCGCCTTCTACCAATTCTCTTCTACCTTTTTCAAAAGCCTCTTGATCCCAAACCAAAGTGAACTCTTGAGCTTCTGGATCTGCTAAAAAATCCATAATGCCATCTAAACCATTTTCAGCAACCGTGTTGAGCTGGCTAGCAAAATAAGCTAAAAACTCTCGTGAAAAGCCTTTTTTAGGGTCAAAAGGTAAGGCTAGGAGATAATCTTCTGTCTCAAAGCGAGACTTATTAGGATTGTAAAAAATGACAAATTCCTCAAGTGCAATGTCCTCCTCAAAGGCATTTCCCTCATCATCTACCATCTCAACCTCAGCTTGATTAGCTACCTCTAAAATAAAACTCACCTCAACAGCATGATTTTTCTTATCCCAATCTATCGCATAATCATAATGAAAATGCTTATCCATTTCTTCTTCTAAAACCGACAAAAAACCAAACTTCGCCATAATAACTTCCTTAATCTATATATGATATAATGATTATACCATTTAAAGAGCAAAAAAACAGGACCATAAAAAACTCCCTTGCTCAAATACTAAGCTGGTAAAGTCCCTTCTAATACCAGCTTCTTTAATTTTTAAAAATTGTTAAAGGAGGACTATGGACACGAATCTTGCTATGCGGATGCGCCCCAAAACCATTGAGGATGTGATTGGGCAAAAACACTTGGTTGGCGAGGGAAAAATCATCCGTCGTATGGTGGAAGCTAATCGCTTAACCTCTATGATTTTATTTGGACCACCAGGGATTGGAAAGACCTCGATTGCCTCAGCTATTGCTGGCACGACCAAATACGCTTTTCGCACTTTTAATGCAACCATTGACAGTAAAAAACGCCTACAAGAGATTGCTGAAGAGGCAAAATTTTCAGGTGGGCTTGTTCTGTTACTAGATGAAATCCATCGGCTAGACAAAACCAAACAGGACTTTTTATTACCCTTACTTGAAAACGGTACTCTAACCATGATTGGGGCTACAACAGAAAATCCATTTTTCTCTGTCACACCAGCTATCCGTAGCCGAGTACAAATCTTTGAACTAGAGCCCTTAAGCAACCAAGACATTACAGAGGCCTTAAACCGTGCCATCTCAGACAAAGAAAATGGACTTAAAGGCAATATTGATCTTGCTCCAGAAGTGATTGATTTTATCGCTACTGCCACTAATGGTGACCTACGTGCTGCCTACAATTCACTAGAATTAGCTGTTCTTTCTACCAAGGAAAGCGATGGCCGTCGCTACATTGATCTAGATGCTGTTCAAAATAGCTTACAACGCTCTTTCATCAGTATGGATAAGTCAGGAGATAGTCACTACGATACCCTATCTGCCTTACAAAAATCCATACGAGGTAGCGATGTCAATGCTAGTCTGCACTATGCTGCACGATTGATTGAGGCTGGGGATTTACCCAGTTTAGCACGCCGACTAATTGTCATCGCCTATGAAGACATTGGTTTAGCCAACCCCGAAGCTCAGATTCACACCGTCACTGCTATGGAGGCGGCACAAAAAATTGGCTTTCCTGAAGCACGAATCTTGATTGCTAATGTCATAATTGACCTCGCTCTCTCACCCAAATCAAACTCAGCCTATCTTGCCATAGATGCCGCACTAGCTGACCTTAGAAAGTCAGGTCATCTTGCTATCCCACGACATCTTAGGGACGGACACTATTCAGGTAGTGAGGAACTCGGCAATGCCAAAGACTACCTTTACCCACATCACTATCCTGAAAAATGGGTTAAACAAGACTACCTTCCTGACAAACTCAAACAAGCCAATTATTTTACCGCTAACGCAACAGGAAAATACGAACGTGCCCTTGGGCTCAATAAAGAACGAATTGATAAACTCTCAAAATAGAAAACGATTGCAAAAAAATCCTGTTTTTGACTTGAAAAATTTTTTGAATATGGTATCATAAAAGTACAGAAAAGAACTGCTGTGGTATACGAATTCACATCTATGTGTTGACCGACTATTTTTTGTATTTTTCGGGAAACGAAGACATCCAACAGCTCGCAAGCCGTCTCACACGGAAGCAGCTTCAGTTGGAGCGAGTTGCCCACCTGCTATGTACGTCGCGGGTTCAATACAAAACGTGAATCATCGGTACCAATACAGCTTTTTTTTATTTCAAAATAAGACTCTGAGGTTGGGAAACTCTCCCAACCTCTTTTTACATCGTAACGTTTTTAGGCCAGCAAAGCTTCTCAAAGCCTGTCTATCCATTCTATGCTATAATAGAAACATGACTAACAAGAATAAATTACTTTTAATTGATGGCTCATCTGTAGCCTTTCGTGCCTTTTTTGCCCTTTACAATCAAATTGATCGTTTTAAAAACAAGAGTGGGCTTCACACCAACGCTATTTACGGCTTCCATCTCATGTTGGATCACATGATGAAACGCATTGAGCCGACACATGTCCTTGTCGCATTTGATGCAGGAAAAACTACCTTTAGGACAGAAATGTTTGCAGACTATAAGGCTGGACGCGCCAAAACACCTAATGAATTTCGTGAGCAATTTCCCTACATTCGAGAAATGCTGACCGCTTTAGGTATCAAATATTATGACCTTGAAAATTACGAAGCTGACGATATCATTGGGACGCTAGACAAAATGGCTGAACGCACAACAACACCATTTGAGGTGACTATTGTCAGTGGGGATAAAGATTTAATCCAGCTGACTGATCAAAATACTGTTGTTGAAATTTCTAAAAAAGGAGTGGCAGAGTTTGAGGAGTTTACACCTGCTTATCTAATGGAAAAAATGGGAATTACCCCTAGCCAATTTATTGACTTAAAAGCTCTCATGGGAGATAAGTCAGATAATATCCCTGGTGTCACCAAGATTGGAGAAAAAACAGGGTTAAAACTACTTCTAGAACATGGCAGTCTAGAAGGCATCTATGAAAATATTGAGCATATGAAGGCTTCTAAAATGAAGGAAAATTTGATCAATGATAAAGAACAAGCCTTTCTCTCAAAAACTCTTGCGACTATTGACACCAAAGCTCCTATCACCATCGGACTTGATGACATCATCTACCAGGGACCAAACCTTGAGGTACTCTCTGCTTTTTATGATGAAATGGACTTCAAGCAATTAAAAGCTGGATTAGGTGGCGCTGGTCAAAAAGAAGTCGAGATCTCCTATACAGAAGTAACCGAATTACAGCCTGAACACTTTAGCGAAAATCAATTTTTCCATTTTGAGATTTTTAACGATAATTACCACCTAGAAGATATTATTGGATTTGCTTGGGGAAATCAAGAAAATATTTATGTTTCCACCAATCGCCAACTACTGACGCACCCTCTTTTTAAGGCTGCCTTAGAAAAACCTGTTAAAACTTATGACTTTAAACGCAGCAAGGTTCTTCTCAGCCACTATGGCATCACCATGCCAACCAGCCTTTTTGATAGCCGTCTTGCTAAGTATCTTCTCTCAACCGTTGAAGACAATGCCATCTCTACTATTTCTAAGCTTTATGGGCAAACCCCTCTGGCTGATGACATTGAAATTTATGGTAAAGGCGTTAAACGTGCTATTCCTGAAAAAGCTGAGCTTTTGAGCCATCTTGCCAAAAAATTACAAGTCTTGATTGAAACAGAAGAACCTATGCGACAAGCACTGGAACAAAACCATCAGCTAGAGCTCCTCTTTGACATGGAATTGCCACTCGCTAATGTCTTAGCAAAAATGGAAATCGCAGGAATCAAGGTTCAACGTGAAACCTTGCAAGCCATGCAGGTGGAAAACCAAGTTGTCATTGACAACCTCACTCAAGAAATCTATGACTTGGCTGGAGAAGAGTTTAACATCAATTCACCAAAACAACTAGGCACCATTCTTTTTGAAAAAATGGCTCTCCCTTTATCAGCCACTAAAAAAACTAAAACAGGCTACTCAACAGCCGTTGACGTCTTAGAACGTCTAGCCTCTGAAGCGCCTATTGTTGCTAAAATTTTAGACTATCGCCAGATTACCAAACTCCAGTCAACCTATATTATTGGCTTACAAGATTACATCTTAGAGGATGGTAAGATCCATACCCGATATGTGCAGGATTTAACCCAAACAGGAAGATTATCTTCCATTGATCCTAACTTACAAAATATTCCTGTTCGCCTAGAACAAGGACGTATGATTCGTAAAGCCTTTCTACCAAGTATGGAAGACAGTGTTTTATTAAGTTCAGACTATTCACAAATTGAGTTACGGGTGTTAGCTCACATCTCTCAAGATGAGCACCTCATCGAAGCCTTCAAGCATGGGGCAGATATTCATACCTCAACTGCCATGCGTGTCTTTGGTATTGATAAGCCAGAAGATGTCACCTCAAATGACCGTCGAAATGCTAAAGCCGTTAACTTTGGTGTAGTGTATGGCATTTCTGACTTTGGCTTAGCTAATAACCTAGGTATCACCAGAAAAGCAGCTAAAGACTACATCGAAACTTATTTTGAACGTTATCCTGGTATCAAAAATTACATGGAAACTGTCGTACGCGAAGCCAAAGACAAAGGCTATGTTGAGACGATCTTTAACCGACGCAGAGAATTGCCAGATATCAACTCCCGCAACTTTAACGTGCGTAGCTTTGCAGAGAGAACAGCTATCAACTCCCCAATCCAAGGGTCTGCCGCAGATATCCTAAAAATTGCGATGATTCAATTAGATCAAGAATTAGAAAAAGCAGGTTATCAAGCACGCATGCTCCTACAAGTACACGATGAAATCGTTCTTGAAGTCCCAAAACAGGAGTTAGAAGCTGTTCAAAAATTAGTCAAAGACACGATGGAATCTGCCATCTCACTATCTGTTCCTCTTATTGTTGACAGCAATAGTGGGGCTAATTGGTACGAAGCCAAGTAAAATCATCATAAAAAAAAGCTGGCATAGCGTCCAACTTCTTAACCCTGAGTTAGTAGCCCTTAAAACAAATGATAAGGGCTACTAACTCTTTTATTTTTTAGTATATTTTTTAACAGCAGGCATGACGATGGAGCCCAGTTTATCAATCGTTTTCATCACCTGTTTAAAAGGCATTCCTCCAAAATCAATCTGAGCCATGTAACGTTGATGACCAAAAGTCTCTGCTTGATAAAGTAATTTTTCAATAACTTCTTGTGAACTTCCTAAGACCATGACATTAGTTAAATCAGAGCTTTGTGCGAAAGCCTCTTTCGCCCAACCTGTCCCATTAGCCTTACGCATCCCTTCATCAACATAAGGATAAAACTCCTTCATTGCTTGCTGCGTCGTCTCCGCAACATAACATAATCCTGTCGTCGCTAAAGGGATTTGCTCTGGCTGATAACCTGCTTCTACAAGGGCTTCTCTATAAGCTTCAATAACATATTGATAATGCTTGATATGACCACCCAGCATGGCCAAAGCCATTGGCACTCCCTGTTGACCTGCCTTGATGGCACTTGGTTTTTGTCCTCCAACAGCACGCCAAATAGGAAGCTTACCTTGAGCGGGACGTGGAAGAATTAAGGCATTGTCTAAAGAAGCGCGATACTCTCCTTGCCAAGTGAGACGTTCTGTTGCATTAAGCTGCAAAAGAAGATCAAATTTTTCTTCAAATAAGGCTTCATAATCCTTTGTATCATAACCTAACAAATCAAACAAACCTGTACGAGAAGCTCGTCCAGCTATGATTTCAGCCCGTCCATGAGAAAGAAGGTCTATGGTAGCAAAATTTTCATAAACACGAACAGGATCTGAAGTTGATAAGATGGTTGCAGCAGAGCCAATTTTAATAGTTTTGGTAGCTTGGGCAATAGCCCCTAAAATAACGGCATGGGCTTGCCCCACAAAATACTTCTGATGACTCTCCCCAATACTGAAAAAATCAAACCCTGCCTCTTCAGCCAACTGGGCTGCCGAGATAATCTGATCTAAGCGCTCTTGGGCTGAAATGCCTTTCCCACTAACACTATCTGGCATATGATCCCCTAAAGAATATAAACCAAACTCCAAGCCAGTTTTATCCTGTTGAATACGAAATGATTCCATTTTCTACCTCTTATACATCACTAATTAGTGATAATATACCCTAAAAAAGACTAGCCGTCAAAAAATTAGCCCATTTGATTACAGAAAATGAAATCCCTTTCAAAATATGCTAAAATATGAGAAAAGGAGGTCTCCTATGACATATCATTTTATCAACCCTAGTCAACCCATCATTGATCATTATCTTAAAAATGCTCAAACCATTGCTATTGTCGGCTTATCTGACCGTACAGACACCGCTGCTTATCGTGTGGCTGCTTATTTAAAAGAAGTTGGCTACACCATTATTCCCATCAATCCTAAATTAGCTGGATCTGAGATTTTGGAAGAAAAAGCTTACGCTAAACTACAAGATGTTCCTATCCATATTGACATCGTTGATGTTTTTAGACGTAGTGAGTTTTTAGCTGATGTCGCACAAGATTTTTTAGAAACCGATGCAGATATCTTTTGGGCGCAGCTAGGCTTAGAAAGCCAAGAAGCCGAAAACATCTTAACGAAAGCCAACCGTACTGCTATTGTCATGAATAAGTGCTTGAAAATTGAACATGCCAATCTAGCAAAAAGGGACGGGAAGTAACTCAACCATTCAAAGAAGAGTTTATCTCCCAGCCCCTGTGCAGTGATCGATTAGATTTGAAGTGTCAAACACGAACAAATCTGCCAACTAACCACCGCTCTGAAATACTTAGGCTAACCTTGATCAAGTCGTGCTGGGCTTTTTACCCAGCCTTTTTCTTAATTCATGATAAAAAACAGCCCGTGCGGTAAGGTAATAAGGTAAAACATAAATAATAGCAAATCCAAAAGTAATCAAAACCAGTAGATACCAGCCTAAAAAACTCAAATGAAGTCGGAAAAATTTAAACTTCTGCTTTCTCATCAAATCTTGACTCTCAGATAAGATTTTTGAGGCATTCTCATAGCTTCCATCTGATAAAGCATCCAATAAGACGTATTCTGCTTGAGAGTAGGCAAAACATTTTATCACGAACAGCACTATTCCAAATAGTTGTAAACCCAGACCAACCAGCACCAAAGCGAGAGCTATCCAAGTTTGAAGTTGTGACCAAATGTCCTGAGAATAGATGACAATTTCACTCAGGGCAGGAATCCCAACAGTGTTGATCATCGTTCCCATTATGGTAAAAAACAACCAAGGTAGTAAGAAAATAAGGCGAACAATAGCCAGCCAGATGACCTTAAAAATGGTATGGTTATCAAAAATCATCACAGCATCTGCTAAAGTAAGACGCTCTTTTTTTCCTCTTAGACTATAGACCAAACTCATGATAACAGAAAGCGTTATTCCCATATTTAAAAGATTAACCAAGATAGGAAATACTGTGTCTGACCAATCCCAGTCTAGCTGTGTCTGGATCTCTTGACGATAGCTAATACTAGAACTAACAAAGATGAGTAAAATTGGTAGTAGAAAAAATAAGTATCTTCCTTTCAATTGTGCTAGATGAAGCCTAGCAACTTGACGCATTTGTTTTAAGGACATAAAAACCTCCTAATGTCTATTATAACATAGGAGATGATAAGTCGACTTAATGACAAAGAGCTTTTTTTTTGATAAAATTGTAGGGCTAAAACGCTCAGAACTGTATTTTCTGACAGCAAAGGAGAAAAAATGACAACTGATTCACCGATTAAATATCGTTTAATCAAAAAAGAAAAACACACTGGTGCACGTTTGGGTGAGATTATCACCCCACATGGCACTTTCCCAACCCCTATGTTTATGCCAGTTGGGACGCAAGCTACCGTTAAAACCCAAAGCCCTGAAGAGCTTAAAGAAATGGGCTCAGGGATTATCTTGGCAAATACCTACCACCTATGGTTACGCCCTGGGGATGAGTTGATTGCCCGTGCTGGTGGGCTCCATAAATTTATGAACTGGGATCAGCCTATTCTAACGGATTCTGGTGGTTTTCAGGTTTATTCTTTAGCTGATACACGCAACATCAGTGAGGAAGGGGTGACCTTTAAAAACCACCTCAACGGTTCTAAGATGTTCCTATCACCAGAAAAAGCGATCTCTATCCAAAATAATCTAGGGTCTGATATCATGATGAGCTTTGATGAGTGTCCACAGTTTTACCAACCTTATGACTATGTCAAAAACTCTATCGAACGGACGAGTCGTTGGGCAGAGCGTGGGCTAAAAGCTCACCGTCGCCCACATGATCAAGGACTTTTTGGAATTGTTCAAGGGGCTGGTTTTGAAGACCTTCGTCGTCAATCTGCGCAAGATCTGGTTAGCATGGACTTTCCAGGTTACTCTATCGGAGGATTAGCTGTGGGAGAAACGCATGATGAGATGAATGCTGTTCTTGACTTTACAACCCCACTCTTACCTGAAAACAAACCTCGTTATCTTATGGGGGTTGGAGCGCCAGACAGCTTAATTGATGCGGTTATTCGTGGCGTTGACATGTTTGATTGCGTCTTACCAACTCGTATCGCTCGTAACGGAACGTGTATGACCAGCCAAGGACGACTCGTTGTTAAAAATGCCCAGTTTGCAGAAGACTTTACACCACTAGATCCAGAGTGTGACTGCTACACTTGTCAAAACTACACTAGAGCTTATATCCGCCACTTGCTCAAGGCAGATGAGACCTTCGGTATTCGCCTAACTAGCTATCATAACCTTTATTTCTTAGTTAATCTGATGAAAAAAGTCCGTCAAGCCATCATGGATGACAATCTGTTGGAATTCCGACAAGATTTCCTTGAAAAATACGGCTATAATCGCTCAAATCGCAATTTCTAACCCATTCTGTATCAAAAACGTCTCAAAAAACTAGGATATTACAATCTATAATTGAGATGTTTTTTATTCAATTCATGATATAATATGAAACAAGATATTACAGTAGTAGAAAGAAGTAAGACTATGGCATTTAATAACTATATCAGTCGATGGTTAAAATCAGCACTATTAGACCGAGCTCATAACCGACAAAAATTAAAAGAAATTTGGGATGCTCCTTCAATCTATATTGAAGTTATGTCTACTTCTTACAATACTGTCCTCCTTGCTCTTACAACTGATAAAAAATCTGTCTATGTTTTTGAGATAGCAAAGGGAGAAATTCTTTATAAAGCAGGTTACCAAAAAACAAATCAAGCACTTACGGGAAGATCTGTTACTATCTCAAAAAAAGTTAGTCAACAAATTCAACTAACTTGTATTTTTGTTCAAGATTTACTAGATCAATCTATCTGGACATTTTAACATCTAAAAGCCTGACCTGAAAGTCTTCGGCTTTTTTATTTATCAAGAAAATGACTAAGGTTTTGACCATTTTTATTATCTTGTCTATTTACTTCAAACATACTATAATAAAATTCATATCATTCTATATTTAGAAAGCGTAGGAATTTCCTATGAATACTAACTTCTTTATTGCCTTTGCATTGACGGCTATTGCAGGTTTGAGTACTGGTATTGGTAGTCTTATTGCCTTTTTAGCCAAAGATACCAATAAAAAATTTCTATCTGTTAGCCTTGGTTTCTCCGCAGGGGTCATGATCTATGTCTCTCTTATTGAGATTTTTCCAACAGCTCAGAGCATTCTCGTTAAAGAATTGGGCGAAAAAGGCGGAGCTTGGTTAAATGCCATAGCTTTTTTCCTAGGCATCTTTCTCATCGCTCTCATCGATAAACTTATCCCATCAGATGAAAACCCTCATGAAATCAAACATCTCAAGGAAGAACAAAAAGATAGCCTCACAGAAGCTAAAGAACACATACAACGCCCTAAAAAGCTAATGCGTATGGGCTTAATGACCGCTCTAGCAATTGGAATCCATAACTTTCCTGAAGGCCTGGCCACTTTTATTTCTGCCATGCAAGATCCTAGCATTGCCATTCCTATTGTCGTCGCCATCGCCATTCATAATATCCCAGAGGGAATAGCTGTTTCTGTTCCTATCTATCAGGCAACTGGTTCAAAAAAAGTTGCCTTTACCTATTCTTTTTTGTCTGGCTTAGCAGAGCCTATCGGAGCTCTTGTCGGATGGTTTCTCCTCATGCCTATTATGAACGATGTCGTTTATGGCATGATTTTCTCAAGCGTAGCTGGGATCATGGTTTTCATCTCTCTAGACGAACTACTTCCTGCCGCCCATGAGTACGGTGAGCATCATTTATCCATTTATGGACTGATTGCAGGTATGATCATCATGGCTATCAGCCTTCTTCTCTTTATTTAACTTATCCACAGGTGCTTTATGAAAATTCTAATTCCAACTGCAAAAGAAATGAAGACAGGAACTCCTCTTTCCTCCCAGCCTCTTTCCAAAGCCAGTCAAGCTGTCTTAGAGGCACTACAGGGTTGTGACGTTTCTGATTTGCAACAACTATATCATTTAAAAGAAACTGCTGCTCAAAAAGAGATGGAACGTTGGCAAGCCATGGTCAAGGGATCTGCCTTGACTTATCCTGCATTGGAGCTTTTTAATGGCCTAATGTATCGGCAAATTGCTTTTGAGCCAACTCCTGAAAATCTAGCATTTATCCACAGATCTATTTTTATCACCTCTTCCTTTTACGGCATCATCAATGCTCTTGAGCCTATCGCAGAACACCGACTAGACTTCCTTAATCCTCTTAAGGTAGATGGAAAAACCTTAAAACAATTTTGGCGAGGGAGCTTCGATGCCTTTGTTTCAGATACGGAACCTATCTTATCCCTTCTTTCTAGTGAGTTTGAAGAGGTTTTCTCTAGTCCTATCCGAAAAAAATTGATTCGCGTCAGCTTTTTTGAAGAAAAAAATGGTCAACTCAAAAAACACTCTACCATTTCAAAAAAAGCAAGAGGACAACTGATTACTCAGATCATTCAAAATAAGATTACAGAGCCCGAGCAATTAAAAACCTTAACCTTTTCTGGTTTTACCTATCAAGAAGATCAATCGGATGCACAACACCTTGTTTACATCAAATCAATCACATAAAAGACTGAAAAATAGAAATAGCTTAGAATCACATCATGAGAAATGTTGATTCTAAGCTATTTTTGATTGTTATAAGTAGTATTTTTGCTTAACCTCTTCTATCACTAAGCAGGGGCAATCTCTTGTTTTTCAACATATAAAAGGCGCAAACCTAGACCAAGCCCGCACGTCAATAAACCTAGAATTAACCCAATCCAGTACGCATAAGGCCCAAGGTCCGTCCATCTATCCAGTAGCAAACCAAAAGGAATGCAAAGTGCCCAATAGCTAACAACACAAATCACAAAAGGAATACGCGTATCCTTATAACCTCGTAAAATGCCTTGTATAGGTGCTGATAGGGCATCTGATAGCTGAAATAATAAACTATACGTCAAAAATCGCGTTACCAAATGGATAAAGTCAGGATCTTTTCCATAAAGAGCTGCAATACCTGCACGATTAAAATATAAAAAAGTTAAGGTGCACACAACAAAAGCCAATCCAGCCAAAAGACCTAATCGCGTATAAGTACGAGCATGGTCATACCGCTTAGCTCCGACCTCAAAGGAAACCATAATAGCCAAAGCCATTGAATTAGATAGGGGAAAAGCATACATCAAACTGGCAAAATTGATAGCAGCTTGGTGAGCCGCTATCACTTCTGTTGAAAATTTCGACATAAAAATTGCGACAATCGCAAAAAAACCAACCTCTGCAAAACTCATCCCTCCAATTGGAAGCCCTAAACGTAAGGCTGAACGACAAGCTTGCCAGTCAAAAGACTCTTTTTCCTGCAGATCATAGCCTCTTAAGTCAGGATGGTACCTTAATACCAAGACCGTTACACCCAATAAAAACCAATAAGCTAGAGCTGTCCCTAAACCTGCTCCTGCTCCTCCTAACTTTGGAAAACCAAACTGACCATAGATAAATAAATAATTCAATCCAGCATTAAAAGGGACAATTAATAGCATCAAATACATGGAAAGACGCGTCAGCCCAAGAGCATCCATAAAGGAGCGACAAACGGTAAATAATAAAAAAGGAAGAATCCCTAAAGCAAGGTAAGTAAGATAAGTAAAAGCCACTTCTTCTACTAAAGATTCTAGACCTAGCAAGGATAAAAGAGGTTTTAAGAAAAGTCCTCCTAAAACAAGTGTGACAAGCGATAATCCTAAGGCAAGATAGATAAACTGATAGAAATCTTTCTTAATCTTTTCTTTTTTTCCACTTCCAAAGTCTTGTCCCACAATTGGAACAAGTACTGAAGCAATACCTGTCAATAGCGTTAAAATCGGTGTCCAAATAGAGCCACCAATAGAAACACCTGCTAAGTGCGACGTCGCATAACGCCCTGTCATCATCGTATCAATAAAAGCTGTTGAATAATTAGCCAACTGATAGACTAAAATCGGTAAAAAAATCTTAAAAAATAAAACAAGTTTTTGCCTAATACTTTCTGTCGTGTACATCATTCTCCCTAAAAATAAAATTGGACACAACTACTGATACTCATGATCAGACGTTGTGTCAACATCTCAGTGGCAGTGGTGGATTGGGTTTAATAGTCCAGTGGACTTATTAAAGATTGGAGATAAGATTTCTCAATTTATATTTTTCACTTCAAACTTGATCTCTGCAACTATCTCCCAGACAGCTGAAATCAGCAAGATCGTTCTGCTTTCACCTAACCACTTAAAACTAGAACTGATTGATGAACTTGTTTTTGATGGGCTGAGTGCTTTCTCCTTCTCACTCTGATAAGATGATATTTTTTTTTCGATTATTATCTTATCAGAGAAAGAAAAGTGTTATTGCTCGCGTCTAGCAGGCTCAAAGCTCTCTTTCCCATCATTAAGCTTGTCCCAGATAACAACCTGTCCTGTCGCTAAAGAACGTTTAACATCAATAATTCGCTGATTAGATGAGCCTCTAAACTGGAGCATTAAATTGCGCTTCGTACGATCATAACGTCCATCTACTAAAATATCAATATAAGATAATAACTCTAGCTTATCGTCTGTTTCTAGCAACATCTCTTCCCAAGTATAGCCTGTCCAAGACCAAATATCCTTATTGGGTAATTCTGTCTTGATGCGCTTCACCAAGGGCAATAAAATTCCTGTATTTAAAAAAGGTTCTCCTCCTAAAAGGGTTAAGCCTTGAACATAAGGTTGAGCAAGATCGGTCATAATCTTCTCCTCCAACTCCATTGTATAAGGTTGCCCTGCTTTAAAGGACCACGTTGCAACATTATAACAGCCCTCACAGTGAAATAAACAACCACTCACATAAAGAGAGTTCCGCACCCCTTCACCATCAACAAAATTAAAAGCCTTGTAATCAATGATACGCCCTTGGCTCAGCTCCTCACTTTTCCACTCTTGTGGTTTTGGATTATTCATATCAACTCCTAGAGTCATCAGAGCTAGATTAAGTCCCATTACTTGCCTAGTTATGAAGATTTCTATCCATCTCTAAGCCTTAACCTAAACTCTCTTTGCTTCCTTTCATGGTTAGTGTTATCAGGCTAGAGCTCAATCCAATAACGTTCTGTTTGCTCACGGCAATCCTCTAGCTCACCCCCACAAGCCAAAATCGTACGACGACTGGCCTCATTTTGCTCATGGCAGGTCACTAACACACGCTTAATATTCTTATGGGTTGCCTCTATTAAACCCAGTTGTAATTGCTTTTTGGCATATCCTTTTTTTCGCTCACTCGGACGAATAGAATATCCGATATGTCCACCTTTTTGCAATAAAAAATCATTTAACCGTAATCGTAAATGTAAAAACCCAAGCGGCTTACCAGTCTGATCAAAAGAAACGTACTGAATCGCAGGGACATAACCGTCAGGTAAATCTAATCCCATCTCATTTGAGAGATTCTGTTCTAACCATTCTTCATAGGCCAAATCCTTCGGATAATGGCCACCATCCATAGCAGAGCCATCTTGGTTGAACTCTGCAATCATCTCAAGGATGGCCTTTTTATCCTCCAAAGCTGGCCGTCTTAAACTGATGACTTTTTTACAGTTTTTTTCAAAAATTGTTCCCGTAAACTAGCTACGCGATCTTTTTTATTATTTCCTCCCTTCGAGTACTTTTCATGATAGCGAGCTACCTGTGCTTTTCCTTTATCATCTAATTGATATTTTCCCATTATGATTTCTCTTTTCTATTTTTATTTATAAAAGGAGGCTGGATAAAAAGCCCAGCACTACTTCTCAACGTTCGTATTAACATCTTATTGTAGCAGTTGGGTCGTGGAGTGAAACAGTTTGGAGAATTATTTGACCCTAAGCCTATGAGGTAAAAAGGTTTAAGATGAAATGGGTCCACTCCTCATTCTTACAAACTAGAGCCGTTCATATGTTTCACACGCGCGGTGATTTCTTTATGACGGCCATTCACCATTGGACGCGCTTGCGGATTTCCTAGATAACCACAAGTCCGCTTCACCACATCAACCGTCTTAGGATCGCTGTTGCCACAATTAGGACACTTAAATCCACGCTCTGTTGGTTCAAAATCCCCTTCAAAATCACAAGCATAACAGTGATCAATAGGCGTATTTGTTCCCAAGTATCCTACCCTATCATAAGCATAATCCCATACCGCTTCTAGAGCTTTTGGATTTTGTTGTAGCACAGGATACTCACAGTAATGAATAAAACCACCGCTTGCTCCGGTTTCTGGATAATCCTTCTCAAAGTCTAACTTTTCAAAAGGTGTTGGATTTTTTCTCACATCGTAATGGAAACTATTAGTGTAGTATTCCTTGTCTGTAATATCGTCAACTATTCCAAATTTCTCAGTATCTATACGGCAAAAACGATCTGTTAAGCTCTCTGAGGGGGTTGAATAAACAGAGAAATGATAGCCATATTGGTCAGACCAATCCTCTGTCAATGCCTTCATTTTTTTAATAATGTCAAGAGTAAATGCCTTAGCTTCTGGCTTGTCCTCCCACTGTCCACCATAAAAGACGGTCGCAACCTCATAAAGACCAATGTAGCCTAATGACACTGTAGCACGACGATTTTTAAAAACCTGATCCACTTGATCTTCTTTTCTCAAACGCTTACCAAAAGCACCATATTGGTAGAGGATAGGCGCATTGCTTGGTGTCGCTTCTTTGACACGCTCTACGCGATACACTAGGGCATCTTTTGCTATACCCATACGTTCTGAAAAAATCTCCCAAAATTTTTCCTTGTTTCCTGCAGATTCAAGTGCTATCCGTGGCAGATTAACCGTTACCACACCAAGATTCATCCGACCAGATGTGACATCCTGTCCTGTTTCATCCTTCCAACCTTGTAAGAAAGACCGACAGCCCATAGGCACCTTAAAAGAACCTGTTAATTCAACAATCTTATCATAAGACAGCATATCAGGATACATACGCTTAGTGGCACATTCTACTGCTAACTGCTTAATATCATAATTAGGAGAGCCAACCTCTAAGTTCAAGCCACGCTTTACGGTAAAAATCAACTTAGGAAAAATAGCCGTCCGATTTTCACTTCCTAAGCCCTTAATACGAATGGTTAAAATGGCCTTTTGAATTTCACGTTCAAACCAAGATGTCCCCAAGCCAAATCCTAAAGAAGTAAATGGCGTTTGTCCATTTGATGTGAACAGAGTATTAATTTCATACTCCAAACTCTGCATGGCATCATAAATGTCTTTTTTAGTCTTTTCACGCGCATAGGCCTCATGCTTTTCTGGCATCACCCATTCTTTAGCGTCATTTAGGTGCTTATGGTAGTTCAACTCCGCATAAGGAGCCAACACTTCATCAATACGATCTGCTGAACAGCCACCATACTGGCTAGAGGCTACATTCGCAATAATCTGTGAGATTTGAGCAGTTGCCGTCTGAATAGATTTTGGACTCTCTACCTCTGCGTTACCAATTTTAAAGCCATTAGCTAGCATTCCCTTAAAATCAATTAAACAACAATTTGTCATAGGAGTATAAGGGCTATAGTCCAAATCATGATAGTGAATCTCACCTTTTTGATGTGCATTGGCCACATGAGCAGGCAACATCTTAAGACCTATAGATTTACCAACAATACCTGCGGTCAAATCACGCTGTGTATTAAAAACATCACTGTCCTTATTCGCGTTTTCATTAACCACCGCACTATCTTTATTGATTAACTTACCGATGCTAAAATTAATATCCGTTGCTTGAGCTCGGTCAAAGTCACGTTGTGTACGGTAACGAATATATTCCTCTGCAAGATCATATTCATTAGCTTGTAGTAGTTCATGCTCCACAATATTTTGAATCTCATAGATATTCACATCTACTGTAAAGCGGTCAAAAATCTCAGCCAAGACAGCATTCGTGATACTCTCTAACTTAGATTCCATGATTGGGGTTATAGGAGCAAGCTTTTGAGCTGCCTTAAGAAGGGCTTGATAGATTTTATCTCCATCCAGTCCCACCTTACGCCCATCACGTTTGATGACCACCATATCAAAACGATTTGTAACATCATGTTCACTAAGTACTGGCATTATTTCTCCTCCTTTAACAACGTTTTTATTATATCATAACAAAGAAAAAAATCAATATCTTGTGGTTTTTTGAATAAACACCCACAAGATATTGATTTACTTGAGTTTATAGACAACAAATCCCTCAACCTGATCAAGAGAAATTTTTTCATAATTTTTTGCTAAATTTTGTTTAACAGCATCTGATAATGCCATTTTTTTATTTTGAATCACATAAGTGGCTTTGTCAGATAACAGATTGTCTTCTAATTCCTTCTGATACGACGATTGACGCGCTGCCAAAAAAGGTAGGGGGTAAAGACTACTTGAGCTAGTTTGACTCTTTATATAAACCGTTGCTTGCGAGTCCCAGACATATATCGTATCATCTTTACCGACCTCTTTTTTTAGATAAGTTGCAATAAGATCACGCTCTGTTGACATCCGATAAGATGAAGCATAAGACACAACAGGAGCAGCCATAGCATAAATCACCATAACAACGGGCAAATAATAAAAAGATTTAAAAATAAAAGTAAAAAAGCTTCTTGATGTTTTAGTCACACGATGACTACGTCTTTGTTTCTTATTAACCACCTCATAAGCCTCATTAAGATAAGGGGCTGATAGAACAAGACCAAAAGGTAAAAATAAAATTAACTGAGATAAGTCATAAGTTCGAGAAAAAATAGCATAAATCAGATAACAAACGGAACTACATAGCATAAGGTAGCAAAACCATTTGTCTTCTTTAAAGGATTTTAAAGAAATTAAGGATTTAAGTCCCCAAAAAATCAAGCCTGAAGAAAATACAATTAACACTTGTAAAGCAATGGTGATCAGCCAATTACCATCAGATAAGGCTGGTTGAATAAAATTATTCCACCCTGTTTGCGCTAAATAAGCTGAGACAGACTGCATATTCAATACAAAGTAGCCTGCAATATAAAAGACAAATAAGTTTCCAAATAAAACACATAACAATTGATAAAAGCCTCTCGCCATATGTTTATTTCTTAAATTATAAATGCCAATAAAGATAACTGATAACAGCCAAAAAATTAAGGATCTTGGCTCAATTAAAATAGCAATAGCCCCCGTCAAGCCATAAATAATAAAGGTCTCATCTGGAATTTCTTGTTTAAAATAACGCAACAAAAACCAAATTGAAACTAAGATAAAAGGAAGGGCTAACTGACTTGCATAAAGACCCCCAAAGCCAAAAGTTGCTAAAAGCACATAGAAAAAACTGGTTAAGGCTATCGTTGCACTATCTCTAAGTGTCAAATAAGACATTAGCTTATAAATGTAAATTCCCGAAATATAATGTGCCAGAAAATATATAGGAATTGTTAAAAGAAGTGTTCCTCCTAAGTAAGATAGAGCCAATAAAGCATAATAAATAATCCCTGAGCTTGCATAAATCTCACTGTAGGGATAGGTACCCTGACTCATCATAAAACCAATATAAAGATTTTCTGATTGCTGAGTACTCGCCAAATCACTAAAAATGGGAAGGGCAATACTAATGGTACTCACCAATAAGCTCATCAAAGCAATATA
Source organism: Streptococcus porcorum (assembly GCF_053203725.1). Taxonomy (NCBI): domain Bacteria; kingdom Bacillati; phylum Bacillota; class Bacilli; order Lactobacillales; family Streptococcaceae; genus Streptococcus; species Streptococcus porcorum. The sequence goes on from NZ_JBRUDG010000012.1 coordinate 51,590, forward strand.
AAACTTATGCTGAGACGGGACTTTGATTTTAGTTTTGGGAGCCTCTTCCATAGAAAGAGCTACTTTCTCCTGTCTCCCACTACGTTGCGTACGACTATATTCTGAACTTGTTGTTGGAATTTGCTGTTTTTCTTGATCCACAACAGACCTCTCCTTATCTTTCATATCTCTTCCAGTATATCAGAAATTAGTGTTTAGTCAATTTCTCACAAAGATAAAGATAATACAAAATATCTTTAAAACGATGCAAAGACTGTCGTGAATAATTTTTTAAAAATATTCGTTCTTTCTCGTTTAATGTTAAAAATTTTTTCTTCATACTAATTTATTCGAAAAAAGATATGTTATTTGACAAAAAAGACTGGTTGCCCAGTCTTTTTACTAATCCTCGTCTACAAAACTATTGAAGACTTCCTCAATCATATCCCACTCCGCATCTGAATCTTCAGGAATAGGTTGAAGATCTCCTTCTGTACCATCTTCATTTTCTGTATAAGAGTAAGCTTGGATCTCAATTTCACCATTAGCATCTTCTTCTGCACCTGCTGGTACTAAAAGAACATAGTTTTTACCAAATTCTTCTCGACCATCAATTGTCAATAAAATTTCAAACAAGGTTTCATTTCCTTGCTCATCCACTAACGTAATAACTTCATGTTCATGATCATGATTATGTGACATTATTTTCTCCTTTAAAACATACGATCTAGATAATTTTGTAGAATCAGTTGGGCAGCAAGCTTATCAATAACTTTTTTACGCTTTCCACGGCTAACATCCGCCTGCTCTACCAACATACGCTCTGCTTGCACAGTTGTTAAGCGCTCATCTTGGTAATCTACAGGAAGTTGAAAAAGTTCCTTAATTTTCTCACCATAGGCTTGGCTCGCTTCAACACGAGGACCGCTGGTGTTATTCATATTTTTGGGTAAGCCAATCACAAACTTATCAACACGATACTCTTTTACCAGCTCTGATAACCGTTCAAAACCAAATTCTTCCGTTTCTTCATTAATTTTGATGATTTCAAGACCCTGTGCTGTAAATCCCAAGGGATCACTAATTGCTACCCCAACTGTTTTAGAACCAACATCTAATCCCATTACTCGCATTATAAATCGATTCCATTTCCTTTTAGATAGTAACGAACAAGCTCTTCAACAATCTCATCGCGTTCATGTTTTCTGATTTGATTTCTGGCATCATTGTAACGAGGGACATAAGCTGGATCTCCGCTCAAAACATAGCCTACAATTTGATTAATTGGGTTATATCCTTTTTCATCCAAGGAACGATAGACGTGCGTCAAAGTCTCACTAATTTCTTTTTTATTCACATCATCTAGATTGAAGCGGACGGTTTCATCTGTAAAGCCCATCTCTACACCCTCTTTCCAATATATAGTCCCATTCATTATATCTTATTTTTAAGGAATAAACAAGAACCAGATACAGAAGGTAAGATTAGAATTGTAGCGTTACAATAGATGTGAGACTTCTAGAAGTCAAAAAGAAGATTCCCTGATATGATAAGAGTACCACCACTCACCAAAAAGGAATCTTCTCATGACTAGTATATCACAAAATCTTCGCTATTT